>NZ_JBMYXF010000022.1:0-45374 GCF_049608145.1 Halocynthiibacter sp. | reverse complement strand
ATCCTCCTTTATTCAAATCCTCAAATCTGTCCAACGGGTGCTGACGTCAGACAGTTGCAGTACAATATACAAGGTTTGGTTTCGCAGGCAAAAATGCCAAATGGAGCTGTTCATAAATTTACATATGATGAATTGTATCGATTGGTTTACGAAGAAATCTACGAGCGCGCTTCCCAGGAGGTTCCTGTTGAAACCATAGCATTCGATTATGACAACAGGGATAGGCTGGTCAAAATTGATAATAGCCACCACGTGCTGGAGTTTGAATATGACGGTGCAGGGTTCCTCACTAAAGAGACTATAAATGGTCGTGAGGTGTTGCACGACCATGACGAGATCACAGGGCAGCGGGTACAGGTCAAAAGTTGCGATCTTCTCGCAAAGTTTGTGTTCTCTCCCGGGGGATTGCCCAAGTCGATTTCCTTCCAGGGCGCTGTTGGTATTGATCTGTCATATAATCCGGATGGAATAGAAACACAGCGTCATACCAGTACTGGCTTTGCATCCGTGCAAACCTACGGACAATCGGGTGAATTAATTTCTCAGACCGCTGGTAAAATTTCTCCTGAGAACTTCCCCAGTGACGACATCCACAGCTTTAGCAATGCGATGGCGTTTTTAGCGGATCTGAAAGGCGCTCAATCGCAGCGTATCTACAAGTATGATAGTACAGCGCGGATCAGTCAGATTGCTGATCGTACATGGGGATCGACTGACTATAGTTATACCAATTCTGGTCAGGTAAAAGCGGTTTCATATGACCGGCGACACTCACATAATGATCTGCGTGAGGAACGGTTCGGATATGATAACAACCACAATCTTAAAGCCACAGGATCGTCTCGGCATCGCCACGCTTCACTGGATACAGGTATCATTCAGCACGCCTTTAGCAGCGTCGATCAACAGCGTGGTATTGCCGGAAGAATTGAGCGCAGAGGGGAATGCACCTTTGCCTATGACGTCCATGGACGTCTGATCACTCGCAAAGTTGTCCGCAAAGGGTTCAGGCCGCAAATCTGGCACTTCGAATGGGACCATCGTGACAGGCTTTCTGTCGCTCGGTCCAATACAGGCGAAACATGGAAATATACCTATGATCCGTTCGGACGGCGGCAATCAAAAACCTGCATAGCAGGGCTGCAGAGAGGGCAAGAAACGGCCTACCTCTGGGATGCCGACGCAATGGTTGAGGCCGTGACAACCGCCTCTGGTGAAATTACTGAAACCATCCGCTATCTCTATGATCCCGGAACTCTGCGCCCCGCAGCGCAGGAAGTGAATGGCGAACTGCAATACATCGTTTGTGACCACCTGGGTACACCCACCGAACTCTTCTCTGAGGCAGGTGATCTGCTCTGGTCGCGCAAATTACGCCTGTGGGGAGAAGATTATGGTGTAGAGCGGCTGCGTGCTGCGAATGATAATGGAGGCTATGTCGATTGTCTGATCCGGTTTCAGGGACAATTTTTTGACGCGGAGACGGGTCTTCATTACAATCGGCACAGGTATTACGACCCTTATGCGGCCGAGTATCTGTCGCCCGATCCGATTGGTCTAGCCGGTGGGTTGCGATCATTTGGGTATGTAACTGATCCCACAAGTTGGGTGGATCCCTTGGGTTTAGCCGGGTGTAAAGCAGGCCTGAGTCCCAAAAGCTTTGATTTAGAAACGCTATCGCAAAACCCGAGGTTACATCGCCACTGGACCAATGCAATGAAGAGTGCCGCTTCTTCAACTCGAAAAAATGGTTACCAGAGATATTTGGAAACCTTGTCTAAAGGTAACACACCAACAACTAAGCAGCTCGAGAGTGCCTTTAGTGCGGTGAACCAAAGGTTCATGAAGTTAGCCCGTGCTGATGGCTTTGATATAGCTCAAGTTCATCACTGGAACTACAATAAAGGATCTTACCCCACTCAAATCGTCGACCCCAGACATTTGGTTCCTGTATCAAGTCGAGATCTGCACACAATACTTCACAGACAAACCACATCGAATCCAGGTAACATTTGGAAGGGGCCAATATCGCCTGAGCATGTTATAAATATTCCGGATTGGTCAACGCCTCTCCCATCGAACTGGTTTAAACCTACTCCTTAATACGATATAAAAACACCATGAGTACCATCCTTGACCTTCTTCACTACCCCAGACTCAATTGTTTGGCTGAGACAGATTTATCAAAGACATTCCCCGACCTGACCGGCCCTGCTGAATGGTACGGTCACCCTCCTGCGTTGATCCCAGTTCTTTCTGATGGATCATTGCCAGCATATCTGGGTGTTTGGTACAACTGGTTTAAGCCAGAACAATCAAGTTTCGTGGGAATGAGCGTCTCAAACAACTACATGCTATCCGAACTTGCTCGCAACGAACATCAAGCTGTGATTTATTTGTGTGCACGTTCCATTGTTGGCGCGGATGGTGTAACTGCCGAAATCTTGCATCTCGCAACAAAATTAGGAATTAGCGCCGATGAACTGGCTCAAATTGACGAAATAACAATTGAAACAGGAGATGATCCTGAAGGATTACTTGAACTCAGCGCATTCAAATCCTCTTCTCCGAAAGAGTGCAACCCTGAAGGTTATAACGGCTACTTCCCGTATCAAGAATCTGAAAATTTGATGCAAAACACTATATTTGAGTTTGATTTCCCCCCATCTCAAGAAAACGCCCCTTGGCTTGATAATCAATCGAACAAAATAGACCTTTTTGAACGAGCACTCGAAGCTGGAGACCTGACACAAGCATGGTTATTGTTAAACGCATCTGGATGGCCTTTTAGGCTCGCAGCAAAAGCCTTGAGGAAGTTATCTGCCGCTAAAAACGATCTAACGTTTCGTCTCTTCTGCAGTGCATGGATAGAACAGGCAGAACATTATGATGGTGGGTATTAATTAGGTCTGTCCATAACCGTTGGTTTTTAGGAGTGAGGTTCTGGCTCGCTTTTGGAGGCTGATATTCTGTCTAAAAAGAAGACGTTCGGTTAAAGTCGTATGAAGGACCGAATATCTGAACTTTATTCGCAGCGACTTGGGGCTATGGAACTTCTAAATGAACCGACGTGATTTCTTATCCTACGCATCAATGGCTGCGGCTGGAACCTTCATTCCCTGGCGTGGCGCTCAGGCCGAAGGACGAACTCTTCGTGGATACCTGCGATCCAATTGGAGCCGTGATCCCTATACATTTGGATCGTACTCTTATGTCGCCAGGGATGCGCAGCAACCTGATCGGCTGACGCTTGGAAAACCTGTCGGGAACCGTGTTTATTTTGCAGGTGAAGCAGTGCACCCCACCCACAACAGCACGGTACATGCTGCTTACGAAAGCGGTGTGATGGTTGCAGAGGATGTTGGGCGTAACACGTCAGGTAACGTTGCCATTATTGGCGCAGGTGTGAGTGGCCTGGCCGCGGCGCAGGCTCTCTCTGAAGGCGGGCGAACAGTAACTGTCATCGAGGCCCAGGACCGCATTGGGGGCCGTGTTCGTACAAGCAACGTTTTAGGATCGCCTCTAGATCTGGGTGCAAGCTGGATACACGGAACGCGCCGCAACCCTATACATGCGCTCGCACGTGATATTAACGCACAAACTGTGGCCACGGATGAGACCTATATCGCGCGCGGTGCCGCCGGACAGGTTTTGGACGATAACACCGCGCCTGGATGGCTTGAAAACGTAACAACCATTCAGCACAATGCTGGTGCTGACAGCAGTGAAATCAATCTTAATGCATATAATGCACAGACGGAATACAGCGGCAAAGATGTGATATTCCCTGAGGGGTATGAAAGTATACTACCTGCCCTCCAGGGGAATTACGATATACAGACCTCAAAACCTGTCAGCGCTATTTCCTATGGAGAAGAGGGTGTCTCTATCACCGCCAACGGTATCGCAACCCAGTTTGATGTGGTCGTTGTAACATTGCCGTTGGGCGTTCTGAAGCGGGACATTGTCACCTTTTCACCCCCACTACCTGCAGACAAACAGGCTGCAATTTCCAAACTGGGAATGGGTACGCTCGACAAATTATACCTGCGGTATGATCAGCCATTTTGGGATGAAGACACCACCTGGATTGCGACCCCGGAAAATGGTCTCCCACAAGGACAATTCAATCAATGGCTCAATCTCTACAAATACATAGGAGAGCCGATTATTATGGGCTTCAACGGCGGGCCACCCGCACTGCAGTTGGCCCAATTGTCTGATGATGAAATTGTGCTGCAAGGACAACAGGCCTTGGAGAGCGCATACTTTTGACGTCGATAAAAATTCGTCGCAATACCCTTTTGTGCATTGCTACAAACTCTGATCAAAACACAATCAGGTAGCGAAGGTTCTTGTGGCTAACGCGAAAACAGTCGTTAGCTGCATTGCAAGAAACTGGTAAAGTGGGCTCATTCCTGCCGTTTGCTGCAATTTTTCCCTATGACCGCTTTTGCCTACTGTTGCCATGGCGCACGTTCCTAATAAGGTTGTGCGTCAGTCTTATTGGGATTCACGCGGCAATCCGGTGGAAATGTGCACCCAGGGCTGTATCTGTCGCCCGACCCCATTGGACTGGCAGGCGGGTTCAGACCCCCAGGCTTATGTGTAAGATCCTGTGGGGTGGATGGATATTCTTGGGTTGAGTGGAGGCCCTGTTGGAGCTGTCCGAAACGCCACGGATAACCTATTGGGTAATGCATAATCCACGCTGCAATTAACGGTAACACTGTTATAAAGAAGCAATGTTTCATTCCCCACAGCGATTAAAGTATTTCCTAAGGACGTTGGTTATAACACCGAAGCTGCTATTTGCCCCTGCGAGATAAGGTCCAATTTTTTGAGCGTCACTTGGAATCTCAACACACTCACTAAACGGTATTTTTATAAACTTGACTTTGCCATCATCACCAAGCTCTTCCGTCCCCTTTTCGACAACTTCCATAGCATTAATGAAATACCAAGATCCTTGGGTGTTTTTCTTCCCGTCGCCGAGAAACGCAAACCAAAAACACATCCTAAAGTGGCTTTCGAACTCTGCCGAAAGCACTAGGTCTTTTTCAAGATCCACTCTAAAATAGCCTTCATCAGACTTCAGAAACTTAACATCAACCGCGATCAAGCCAAGACGCTCAATAAGGACAAAAAAATCAGGTCTTTTAAGTGCGTTTGAAAAAGAAAGGGCAAAACTGTTTGAGCCGCTTTGCTTGATAAACACATAACCTGCCTTTTGACCGTCCAGCCATTTAGAGAATCTTAACTCCCCAAGGTCACCTTTTTGCTTAGATGTTAGTTTTTCTTCATCAACTTCCGTTAAATCTTGCTGCCTTTTTTCTGGTGAAAGAATTTCGGCTATTTTTTTCCTCCGAGATTGAATGCCTCCAACTGCCCGCTCTAAACTCGATGCAATTTCTCCATTTTCGCATCCCTCTCGCACAAATGAAATCAATTTCATTTCTTCGTCTAAAGACCACTGATCTCCTGCTCTATTAGGTTTCTCTCTACTCAAAATATCTACCTCAAATTAGCACAATTTACTCAAGTCGCTGAGCCAGTTACTCAGCGGTTTCCATTTAATCACTGTTCGGCATGCTGCAGTGCAGCCCGTCATGATGTGGAAAGCTCAGAAGGCGTTCGGCGTTACAAGTGTCTTACAAGGTCACTAGATCAGTGGCCCTGTACCAGTTGCGCGGCCACGTGTTTCCCGATCCCGTTCCTCAAGCACATCGCGCCACATCTCGTAGGTTGATGCGACCATGAGTTCGAGCTCCTCGCGAGAATACAAATCGATGCCTTCGTCCGTGTAAAGGCGAACAGCACGGCGACCACCTTCTGGCTTGTGGAATTGTGCGATGGTCAAACAAACACCGGCATAGTCCTCGTCAGCCGCTCGAATACGTTCGTGCATCATGGAAAAGGCGAACCTGCGCCCCTCAGCAGACAGGCCTTTGGAGCCACGTGGTTCAATGAACAGGGCACTCGGTTGTTCGTCAATCGCAAGAATCATTGGCAGCCAGTAGGTAACTTTCCGCCCCATACCCATTGCGAGCGGAAAGAACTCCTGGCGACGACCAATAACACGACCTGACTTAGCGAAGTCGTACAAGCCGAGGGCAACCCGCTTATTGTACCTGAACTCGTCATCCGACTTGCAGCGTTTTTTCAACTCGGTTTCGATCACAGGCCAAGGTGTTGCGGCGGCGCTTCCGAAGTCGAGAGCAGGCTGGATATTAAAAATATCGTCAAAGCAGGACCGTACGGGCCTGTAGGAAAACGTCGAAAACCCACCTTTCATCTGTTCCAAGCTCCGTCGTTTCATATCGTCTCGTTGTGGGGCAATACGAGCAAGGTCGGTGTCAGGCAAAGGGCGTATCGTCACTAGGTTCTCCTGCGTTCGGTTCTATACCGACCGATACCTTGTGATACCGGAATCGGTCCATAATCACATTATCTGGTATTTGTAGCCCCAAAGCAATCGACGTTCTTGATTTGTCCACGATATACGCCCAGGGCGAGTCTTTCGCGTGTGAAAGATCAACCAAGCGCCCGGCAGACATCTTTCCATATGAGCGTAAGACATGGCGAATAAGGTCAATGACTTCGTAGTCCTCCACTGTACGTACAGGACGAGGGCGCCCCGTTAAAGGGTCCTTACCTTCTGCGCGTGTAGTGATCGGAGCGGAGCCGGAACTCTTGAATGCTCTGTATGCCGACGGATGAACAGGGCCATATTGCCACGCCTCAAAATACCCTGAAACGAGGGGCTTCTTGGTTTGGGTCAGGTACATGCCGTGAGCGAAATATAGCAATTTCTGTAGGGCTAGGTTCGTTATATTTATGCCACGTTGATCCGCCTCATCTAACATGAGGTTGGCAATTGCCCGTGGATCGTGGACCGTCATTTGGATGTTCTCAAGGCTTTTGTTCTCATTTTGTTCGCACTCATAATGCCTGAGAAGAAAGTGATTTGGCAAGAGGCATTGGGAGATCTCTTCGCGGCGGCAACGCTCAGCAATTCAATCTTAGCCAAGCCGGTTGCCTAGGGACTGTTGGCGTTCATTTTATGTGCGGCCGAAGTGATTTTCGATAACGTGCAGCCATTTGCAGATCTCCTTGTGAAGCCTGTCTGGAGCCTTCGGTTAGATATTGGCGATATGATCGGGATGATGTCGCAGGCCAGAAGGTCATTTCTCAACCAATCCGCATCGAAAGCCCTGTCGACCAGAAGATGCCCGGCAACAGATCGCGGATCAACGGATCGGTCTCGCGTAAGTCGTGAGCTTGCCCGGGCATCAGACAGAGCTCAACAAGGTTTTCCGAGTGCTCAGTATCTTCGTCGTTATACCCTCTCGAGAGCGCCAAATGGCTTAGCACAGTGTCCCCCTTCTGCGCCCTGATCTCCTTTGCTGCGGTACATGTTGTCAAAAGAGCGGAACCAAACAGCGGCAGAAAATTGACCCTTGTGAGAGATAAGTCCAATTTGTAAACAGTATTGATAACCCAACTCGTCTCAATTTGAACTAGCGCATATTTAACTTTTTCTCGTGTTGTTCATTTCCCCATACAAACATTGCCCCGACCGCAGCATTGGCTTGTTGTAGGCTGAAAACCTTCGGTTGAAAACAACCAGCCCACTGCTTGGTTTCGCGATGCTCGGGATGTTTTTTGTCCGTCAGTGCTTCAAGAAAACCTTCATAGGAATAAGGGCCTCCGCAATCTTCCGGAGGGCAAGCTAGCTCCCCGCCAATACAAGCCGGAAAATCCAGATCTGTCCGTCCGCCATCTTTACTGGTTTGTTCTACAGTTATAAGATGTCTCCACCCATCACCGAAATCGTAAGTATAGGTAAACTGGTCACCTTTCTTAACCAGCTTGCTCAACACGAAGCACTTTTCGTCAAATCGTTCATCTCCACGGTCCCAGCTATCGTCGCTTGACTCTTGCGCTTCGTAGCGTCGTTCGCCGATCTCAAATTCATGTAAGTGACAGTCTTGCCACGGCATTGCACCTTGAATGACGTTGTGCAGCACATCCAATGAAATATCATTTGGTACAACAACGCGCCGCCAGATCGTTGGTGAAATGCCCTGCAGTTCAATTTTTAACTCAATCACTTTTTTCTCCTCAGTTCGTACTGCTCAAATAGTTGGCCCAACTCTGCACTAGGTGTGCCCGTTTTTCCAGCCGATCTGACCGCTGATAAGCTCCGACGACACCCATGTCGACTTTATGACCAAGCGCCATTTCTTTGACCTCAAACGGCGTATCGGTGCATTCTTCAACCCACGTGCGAAAACTGGCCCGAAATCCATGAGGGCGCGCGTCGTATCCTTCACGTTTCATAAACGCGCTCATGGCCGCATCAGACATTGGTTTGCCATGTTCTGTTGGGAATACCAGGCTTTCTGTACTCGATTTGCGAGCGAGATGCAGTACGTTCAGAGCTTCTGCTGACAAAGGGACACGATGCACATTGCCCGTTTTAGTGCGATCTGCACCGATGGTCCAAATGCCATCGGCAATTTCGTCAAAGGTAGCAAAGCGAATTTCACTGGTTCTCGCGACTGTCAGGATCAGAAAACGCAACGCCAACACTGACGTTAATTCCGATTTCTCACACAAAAATGTATAGAAATCAGGAACGTCTTTGTAGGACAGGGACGGGATATGCTTTTCTACATGTCGCCGCTTCCCGAGCAGTGCTTGGGCTTTCATCGTAGCTTGCAGATCTGTATCCAGTCCCAGTGCCGCTGTGTGTTTGAGCGTCAGATTGAGGCGGTTCATAGCCTTACGAGCGGTGTCCGATTTTGTATGCCAAATCGGTTCAAGCACCTTTTTAAGCGAGTGCTGATCTAGATCTTCGACGGCCATATCACCAATTTTTGGCAGGACATGCACATTTAACGGGGACAACCAGCGCCCCGCTTTGCCATCGTTTTTCAACTCAGCTTGTCTCGCTGTGAAACAGCTTTGCACAGCTTCGGCGACTGTCATGCGATGAACTTTACCGCGCTCTTTTTTGCGTTCTTGAATAGGATCGACGCCATCGCGTAATCTGCGGCGTGCTAGTGCGGATCTTTCTCGTGCTTCGGCAATGCTCACATCCGGCCACGGTCCCAACCCCATTTCTCGACGCTTGCCATTCACCACCAATCGAAGCATCCAACGGCCCGCATCTCTTCGAGATTTTACCAGCCACAGCCCTTTCCCATCAGCGTGTTTTCCAGCGCCCAATGACTTGGTTTTCATCTGCGTTAGAACATTGTGCACCGTCATTTGTGAACCACCTTAAAAACCACCTTTTGGCGTGTGAAATGATGTTCACTTATGTTTAGTCATGTTGCAAGGATTTTGATGAACTCCGTTAAATTACAGCAATTTAGTGCTGATATGTTAAACTATGAGTAAAGCATAAAGTGCCTCTTCTGGGCACCACTTTTACCCAAAACAATACTATATATTGCCATACCGAACTAAAGATCACGCCCTTAGGTCGCATCAGCAATCTTTGCCTCTAGTTAACCTCAAAAACCTGAAAATTCACAGGAAACGGCGCCCAACCTCGCAAGTGTAGGCCCCACAGTTCCGGCCCTCTGTGCACCCCAGAGAACGCTGAAAGGGCAAGGCAGAAAGCTTCCCCTCGCTCATGAACATACAAGCAATCAAAATGATCAGAACTTCATGTTGAAGCTCATGTTTAGGCCATAACTTTCATAATCAGACCCGATACCGTCGTAGAAACTGGAGACATTAATTTCCCCTAGCGGCGTCACCTGGTAGATACCACCGGCTGAAATGCGGGCGCGGAGACCTTCGTAGTCGGATGTAGCGCCACTCAGGGAAGAATAGATGCTGCTCAACCCGCCCGTCAGCGTCAGATCTCCGAAATCTGTTTCCAGTGGGGTACGAAAGTTCATGCCTGCGGTCACCTGCGTTAGGCGCAGCTTCTGGCCAGGGATCACGTCACCTACACCATTGACGTATGCTTTCTGTGCATCCTGAGTATAACTCACATCCAGAAGAGGGATAAGCGTAGTGCCTTCGACCAGAAGCTTGCCAGATGTGCGAATTTGGGCAAGCCAGCGCTCTGTGTCATAGCGGTCCGGGGCGCCGCCATAGGGGGAAATCGAATTGCGGGTCTGACCATACAGCAGACGCCCTTCGAAATACAAAGGTTGCCCTGATGCTTTTGCCACAAAATACGGCCCTGCAAGCCAACCTTCGCCAAAGGCATTATTTTCACGCTGCTTGGCAGAATCAAATTGCAACATACCGCCAATCAGCAGATCGGGCGACAGGTGGTGATGAGACCCGATAGACGCCAGCGTATAGGAACGCCCGTCAGACCATGAACCTGACAGGGCGGCCCACATCCCACCACGAGACGCGCACCCCGACACTGCCCCGCCGTCCTCTGATGCGCTGGCATCGAAAGACCCGCACCCGCCATCCAGAAGGAAATGCGTCAACTCAGGCTGGTTAGAGGTCAGGGCATTCATACGATACGCCATGAATTCAGAAATCGCACGCTGGGTGTCAGCAACCGTTGTGCTGCCAATACTGACTGTGTTCGACTCAGTATTGTCGTTCGGACCCCCATCTTGTGCTGCACCTGCGGGAACCATAACAGTGATATCACCCGCCCCTGTGGGGGTGATATCCACGGTGTAGGCCGCCGGCCCACCAGCAATATCTGTGACTGTAGCATTTGCTACAGTTAGATCCGCGACCATGTCATCAAAGCCAAACACATCTTCAGAAAAGGTGACGTCCAGCGTAAACGGTGTCGTTTGCGTGTAACTGTCTGGCGCCCCAGATACCACAACCCCAGGTGCTTCGGTATCGGCCTGCGCCAAACTAACAGGGCCGGACGCCAGATTGCCGTTCATTGCACCGTCCTGCGCTGCGTTCTCAGGAATAACTATGGACGTGGGGCCAGTCCCGGTCGGCGTGATTTCGATCTCGTAAACATCAGGCGCCGTTGGGGTGATAGCCGTCGCCGCCCCATTGGTCACGACGAGATCCCCTAACAGGTCATCAAACCCAAACACATCCTCGGAAAAGGTCGCTGTAATCGTAAACGGAGTGGTGCCTACAACAGAGCTTGTGCTGCTTGAAAGCGAAACAGTGGGGCGCGTTATGTCGCTGAGAATGGTAACCACTGCAGATGGAATGTTAGGGGCGAAACTTGACTGGGAATATGCAGCGGAAGCTGGAACCGCGATTGTTATATCACCTGTATCCGTTGGGGTGATTGTTATCACGAAGTCCACAGCTGGCGTGAAGTCAAAAGGAGGTCCAGTTACAGTCGCGTTGGTTATATTGAGTTGGTTATACTGGAAGTATATGACGGGGGCACTGAAACGAACGGTTACGTCAAATGGTGTAACCCCATTGAATGCTGCAGGCGCGCCAATGATCTCGACCGAAGGTGCGTTGGCATTGAAGAACGCGGTGACTTCATTGGAAGCAGTGTTCTGGTCACCCGCAGCGTTTTCGGCGATGCCTGCAGGGACAGACAGTGTCACATTACCAGCGCCAGTGGGTGTTAACGTCAGCGTATAGCTTGAAGGACCAGCCGAGACGGCAGTTACATTGGCGTTTGTGAGGCTCACATCGCCTGGTGTGCCGATGGGGTCAAATCCGGAAACATCATTGTCAAAGACAACGGTCACATCAAACGGCGATGCATTTATGGCGTTGGGCATTCCAACAACTTCAGTAAGAACGACATTCGGGTCATAGACCACGGTCACCGGCGAAGAAACGACGCTTGGTGTTCCTGCGAAATCTTGGGCGGCACTGGCCGGAACAGACATGACCATATCCCCGCCGCCGGATGGAACAACAGTCAATGTGTATGTCGCACCGCTTTGCGAAACGGCAGTAATGGTTGCGTTTGTGATGCTGAAATCGCTGCTTTCAGAAACAGGGTCAAATCCGGTGACTTCGCGTGAAAACGTTACATCCACGTCAAAGGGCGTTGTCCGGTGAACCGTTGTGGCTGATGACGTGACTGTAGGTTCTGGAGGTGCGGCATTGACTGGAATGATGCTAGCGATCGCGATCGTGTCGGTTGCCCCGGAGAACGCAAATTCATACCGAGAGCGCACCCCTGTTGCATCGTCCGTACCGATGAATGAATAGCCAATATATGTTTGGCTTTCGTAGATTTGGCGGCCCGTGGCTTCGTCTGGATAAAGCCCGGTGTAGGTAATGCTTTGATCTACAGATGAAATCACCAAGTTGGCGATGTCGGAGATGCCACAGCCTTCAATCGTAGACTGGCTCAGCACAGGGTTGTTCTTTCCATAATATGATCTCATGCCCTGCGAACCGTAGATTGTTCCACTCAACGATGTGCCTCCTGGGTGGGCACCGGACATGGATATGAGGACCCTGCCTTGAAGTGTTGCGCTACTATAGGCAGTTTGCTGGTTTACCGAACATGAGCCGAGAGAGCTGTTTTTGGAAGTGTTCGAAACATTCCCATCAAATGCATTTGCCTGTCCGTAATTCAGACAGATACCCACAATAATCGAAAAGCAAACCCGAAAAACACTCTTGAACACCATACACCCCAGTAGTTGTTGACATTTCATCTATTGCGCACTTCGGGCTTCTTGGAAGCATCCCGCACAATTTGATTTATATGTAATGTAGTTTGTCGTTTTTATGGCGCGTTTGCGCCGCTTGTATAGCAATCAAATGTGTCATCATTGAAAATAATCGGACAATAAAAAACCCGGCTGCAAGCGCAACCGGGTTTTCTTAAAATCGAATGAAGCTAAGCTTAGAAACCCAGACCTTCGTATTTCTTTTTGAACTTGGATACACGACCGCCAGTGTCCATCAGGCGTGTGTTGCCGCCGGTCCACGCAGGGTGCGCAGATGGGTCAATATCCAGCGCCATTTGGTCGCCCTCTTTGCCCCAAGTGGAACGCATTTTTACGATATCACCATTGGTCATTTTGATATCAATGAAGTGGTAGTCGGGATGGATGTCTTTTTTCATGGTATCCGTCCTTATGCTTTAGGGGCTTTGTAGTTGGTAACTTCTGCGATACGCGCAGATTTACCACGACGTGCGCGGAGATAGTACAGTTTCGCGCGACGTACACGGCCACGGCGAACAACTGTGATGCTGTCGATGTTGGTGGAGTGCAGTGGGAACACGCGCTCTACACCTTCACCGAAGGAGATTTTGCGAACGGTAAAAGAACCAGCAATGCCGGAACCGTTTTTACGCGCGATGCAAACGCCTTCGTAATTCTGTACACGTGAACGTGTGCCTTCGGTTACTTTGTAACCAACGCGGATGGTGTCACCCGCTTTGAAATCGGGAATGTCAGTTCCCAGGGCGGCAATTTGTTCCGCCTCAAGCTGTGCAATCAGGTTCATGACCTAACTCCTTGATGCTCGTGGTTGTTCCACGAAGTTGATATCACGCGAGAGCTCCTGGTCTTCCATCGGGTCCGGTCATGCCGCCCGCCGGAGATCGGCGTGGTGTTCATCTGGTCGTCGCTACGCCTCTTTCGCTCTGAAGAAAAAGCGCTATGGCAATAACTGACAGTCCGGACGACTCATAAGAGTGCCGGACAGGCGGTGTATAGGGGACAGAGATGATGGGATCAAGCGATGTTTTACAAGCCTAGGTGGGCATAAAGGCATTATTCCGCCTTATATTTTTCCCACAGGTCCGGACGGCGTTCGCGGGTGATTTTTTCGCCCATCTCCTGGCGCCATTGCGCGATCTTTCCATGGTGTCCAGACGTCAGAACATCCGGAATTTTGCGGCCACGCCATTCAGCAGGACGCGTGTATTGCGGATGTTCTAGAAGCCCGTTGGAATGGCTCTCTTCTTCTGCAGAGGCTTCATTTCCCAGAACCCCAGGCAGCAACCGCACGGTGGCGTCAATCATCGCCTGAGCTGGAATTTCACCGCCCGTCAGGACAAAATCACCAAGACTGACTTCTTCGATCTCATATTCTTCCAACACCCGTTCATCAACACCTTCAAACCGGCCACATAGAACAGTCATCCCCTTTGCTTCGGAATATCGCTGGGCCATAGCCTGTGTCAGGGGCTTGCCGCGCGGGGACATAAAGACAACCGGCCATTCCTTTCGATCCATCGGGGTGCCTCTACGGGCGTCATCTAGCGCGCGTGAAACAACATCCGCACGCAAGACCATACCGGCCCCGCCACCGGAAGGTGTGTCATCCACATTGCGGTGCCGGCCCTCGCCAAAACGGCGCAAATCGATACATTCAAGCTGCCACAAACCATCTTGCAGCGCCTTGCCCGTCAGAGATGCGCCCAGGACCCCAGGAAAGGCATCGGGAAACAGCGTCACAATCTTTGCGGTCCAAGCATGTTCCAGATCGGGGCGTGGCTGTATCAGCTCGCGCGGCTGCAAAGTGGCTGAGATCGCGAGACGTCCATGAGATTTCTTCGGGCTGTCAGACATCGGGCTTGCTTTCGATTGGGGTGTTTGCATTTTGCCGGGCTTCACGCAGGCTGGCAATTTCCTGCTTCAGCGTGTGTTTAATATCTGCCAGTTCATCATCATTCAAATCGCTGCGATTCAGATCCAGCAAATGCTGTGCCATTTCCATCGTCGGAGATGTGTTCTGCGGTGCGATCCGGCGCAGTGTCTGGCGTAATTCTGGCGGCATTCGGAGCCAGTCAACCATTGGAGTTGCGGGCCCGAATTCGGTATCATCCAGACTGGTTAAGTTATTTTCAACAAATATAATCTTAGGAAATTCTTTCCGCAGATCAGACAAAACGGCCTGATGATCTGATGCAGGTTTCAACTTTTCACGCATGGTTTTCAGATCCAGCGTCAACCGATCTGCCAACAAAGTATGTTTCCAGACTGATCTGGCCCAGCTTTCGGCATCGCGGGTGCTGAACAATACGGTCACCTCTGCGGGTTCCGGGAAAATGTCGCGAATGCATTCCAGCATGCTGCCCAACAGGATCGGGGCCGTGTCGTAGCTCCAGACATCAAATTTTCCAGGCATCTGACCAATTAGATTTTCTTCACTGATCAAAACCTGCAAATCATCCTGCAATGGCAGTTCTTCCAGCAGGGTTGTGAATTTACGGCGAAAGCGGCGCAGTTCGCGTTCCTGGCCTGTGCGCGAAAACTCTGTCGCTTCCGGGTATAGTGTTTTCATCTTCCGGCGCAAAACAGGCACACAGACCTGACGTATGATGCGGAAGTTTTCCCGCAAAAAGGCCTGTGCCGTTGTTGTGCCCGTCTTGTGAAATCCCAGATGAAGCAGGACTCGGTTCAAGGAAAGATCCCTTCAGGCGGGTCAGCAATGATACGCCCGCTGTTCAGGTCCACCGTAGGAACCGCAGCCTCTGTGAACGGCAACATCACGGTTTCACTGCCCTGTGTTTGCACTTCCAGAATATCACTGGCCCCGTGATTGCGCACGTCTTTGACAATGCCCAAACGCGTGCCGCCCGTATCCAGCACAGCCAGGCCAATCAGATCGGAATAGTAATATTCATCATCGGGCAGACCCGGCAGGCGCGAACGATCAGCCATCAAGCGCACACCACGCAAGGCATCGGCATCTTCTTTCGTGTCCACACCACTAATGCGGGCGGTAAAGCCGTTTTTTGTTGTGCCTGTCAGGGTGATCAGCATGCTCTTGCCAGAATTTTCAGCAATCAGCGGCTGGTAATCTAGGATCGCGTCGGGTTCAGCGCAGAAGCTTTTCAGGCGCACTTCACCGCGGACCCCAAAAGAACCACCAATGGCACCAACACAAATCTGTTCGGGGTTTTCACTCATCTCTTATCTCTCAGTTATCTGCGGACCGTCGGTCCGCGTTTCCCAGCCCTTGCGTTCAAGTTCTGGCTGATCCGTATTTTCAGCAGGCCAACCAACGCAAAGCCATGCAACCATGCGCCAGTTCTCTGACACCTTAAGATCGCGCGTCAGCTGGTCAGGGTCAAGGATAGAGACCCAACCAACTCCAAGCCCTTCCGTTCGGGCCGCCAGCCAGAACTGCGTGATGGCCGTCACGACAGAATAGCGGCGCATTTCAGGCATTGTACCAGCGCCAAGCCCCGCGCCCTTATCGGTTTCTTCATCACAGAAGATCGCAAGTTGCACCGGGGCGTCGCGCATTCCTGAAAGTTTCAGATTGGCATAAATCTTTGCTTTTTCACCGGAATATCCGGACAGAGCCTGATCATTACAGGTCTGGAAATTCTGTTCCGCGGCCTGACGCGCCTGGGGCGACGTCACGCGGACAATGCGCCAAGGCTCAGACAGACCGACCGAAGGCGCAAGGTTAAACGTAGAAAGGAGACGCAGCAGCTGCGCCTCCTCTACAGGATCAGGGCGAAAGTGGCGCACATCGCGACGCCACCGCAGCAACTGGTCAAATTCTTGTCGGAAACTATCCGAAAATTCGTCCATGCTGTTCACCCCGTATTTGCCCTAAGGCGCTGATTTTACTCAGCAGATGCAGCAGCTTCAGCAGCGTCTGCGGCTTTAGCAGCTTTTTCTTCAACGCGTTCTTGGGCTTTTTTGCCTGGAACAGCTTTTTTCGGGTTGTTACGTTCTTTTTTCGCAACAACGCCAGCAGCTTCGAGGAAGCGGGATACGCGGTCGGTTGGCTGGGCGCCTTGGTCCATCCAGTGCTTTACGCGCTCCATGTCCATTTTCACGCGCTCTTCGGAATCTTTAGGCAGCAGTGGGTTGTATGTGCCGAGTTTCTCGATGAAACGACCGTCGCGTGGCATGCGGGAATCCGCAGCAACAATACGGTAAAAAGGACGTTTTTTAGAGCCGCCACGTGCGAGACGAATTTTCATAGCCATGATGAGTTTCTCCTAGATAAGCTATTGATCAGGGGCGCTAACCCGCTGAGATTTCGATATTATTCCTGATGTTTCTTGTGATGCTGGATCACTTCGCTGATGATGAAGTTCAGGAACTTCTTCGCGAATTCGGGGTCAAGGTTCGCACGTTGTGCAAGGTCCTCAAGTCGTTCAATCTGGCTTGCTTCGCGGGCCGGATCAGACGGGGGTAATTCATGGCTGGCTTTCAAAACGCCAACGGCTTGGGTGTGCTTAAAGCGTTCGCCCAGGGTGTAAACAAGGATCGCATCCAGGCGATCAATGCTTTCACGATGTTCTTTCAAAACCTCTGCGGCGCGGGTCACGGTGTCAGTCATCTCTCACCTCCACAGGTGATGCACAAAGCATGCACATGTTATGCATACAGTATGCATATGATTTCGGTTTAGGCCTGTCATGTCAGCGCCTCTGGTGAGGGGTGGCGGTAGACAAGGCAGGGCTCATCGTCGGGCTTTTCAGCCGCTTCATCCACGGTGCAGCCCAGACGTTGTGCAAGGCGGATGGACCCTGCATTGGCGGGATCAATATAGCTGACAGCTGTGGTCCAGCCGAGCGTGTTGTAAGCCCAGGCACGGACAGCTTCGGCTGCTTCGCGCGCAACACCGGTGCCTTCAATCGCCGGATCATAGATAGACCAGCCGATTTCGGCCTCGGGCCAGTTGATGGGATGCCAAGGGCCGATGCCGCCAAGCGCCAAATCATCGCCTTTGCGACACACCATGGACAGGCCATAGCCACGCATGTCCCACATGCCCATGACATGGCAGAAAGCGCGCCAGGTCATGTTTTCATCTGGCGCACCAGGCATGCGTACAAAAGTTCCACGGTCGGAATGCAGAAAGGCACGGAACACCTCAAAATCGCGCGGCTCTGGACGGCGCAAGACAAGGCGTTCTGTTTCCAAAACGATCCGGGTCTTTGCCGGTGAGGGCGCGATATATGGGGTGAAGCCGGTCATGTGTTAAATCCCCAGATCGTCAGGGGTGGCACCTTCCAGCACGGGGCGGGAAAAGGTGCGGTCATAACGGATGATACAGCCGGTTTTCGCAGCATGTGCATAGGCACGCTGACATTCAGCGTCCTCTGCCATACGGGCGCGGTAATCTTCATAGGCAGCCAGCGATGGGAAAGAAAACTTCGCCCATGCCACATCATTGGCACCTTCATGGGGCAGCCAATAGCCGTGATGTGCGCCGCCCAGCTTGTTCACCAGATGAATCCAAACCTTTGCGTAGGTTTCGAACGCATCCAGCTTGGCCGGGTCCAGCTGATATGTCACGGTGCAGGTGATCATTTATTTCTTCTTCCCAAAGCCGGAAAGACCGGGGGGCAAAGCGCCGCCGCCAAGACCAGGCAGGCCACCAGCGCCGCCACCCATGCCACCAAGGCCGCCGGGCAGTTTGCCACCCATTTGTTTGGCGGCTGCTTCCAGGGCCTTCGGGTCCATTTGGGACGGGTCCATGCCCGCAGGCATACCGGGCATTCCGCCGCCTTTGCCGAACATGCCAGCCATGGCCTGTTTCAACATGCCGCCTTTGCCCATTTTGCCCATCTTCTTCATCATGTCGCCCATTTGGCGCTGCATTTTCAGAAGTTTGTTCAACTCGGACACTTCAAGACCCGCACCTTTGGCAATGCGTTTCTTGCGGGACGCTTGCAGCAGGGAAGGATTGGCGCGTTCGCGTTTGGTCATGGATTGGATCAGGGCGATCTGACGTTTCAGGATCTTATCATCCATGCCCGCTTTTTCAGCCTGGGCTGCCATTTTCTTCATGCCGGGCATCATGCCCATCAGGCCTTCCATGCCACCCATTTTGATCATTTGTTCAAGCTGCATCTTCAGGTCGTTCATGTTGAACTGACCCTTCTGAAAGCGCTTCATCATACGTTCGGCTTGTTCGGCCTCGATGGTTTCCTGGGCTTTTTCTACAAGGGAAACAATGTCGCCCATGCCAAGGATACGGCCCGCGATACGTTCGGGGTGGAATTCCTCGATCGCGTCCATCTTTTCGCCAAGACCGACGAATTTGATCGGCTTGCCGGTGACGGCGCGCATGGACAGGGCCGCACCACCGCGACCGTCGCCATCCATACGGGTCAGGACCACGCCGGAAACGCCGATTTGGCCGTCAAATTGTTCTGCAACATTGACCGCATCTTGGCCGGTCAGGCCATCGACAACCAATAGGGTTTCACGCGGGTTGGTGACGTTGCGCACGTCTTCCACTTCCTGCATGAGGGTCTCGTCGATGTGCAAACGTCCTGCAGTATCAAGCATATAGACGTCATAACCGCCCAAGGTCGCCTGTTGTTTCGCGCGCTTGGCGATATCAACGGCGGACTGGCCTTTGACGATGGGCAGCGTGTCAACGCCGACCTGTGCACCAAGAACAGCCAACTGATCCTGCGCCGCAGGGCGATAGATATCGAGGGACGCCATCAAGACGCGTTTGCCTTGCTTTTCCTTGAGGCGTTTCGCAAGTTTTGCAGTGGTTGTGGTTTTACCAGAGCCCTGCAGACCGACCATCAGGATCGGGGCCGGGGCGTTGTCGACCTTGAGTTCACCCGCGTTTTCGTCGTCACCCGCCAGGAAGTGCACCAGTTCATCATGAACGATTTTCACGACCTGCTGACCAGGTGTCACGGATTTGGTGACGTTTTGACCGGTGGCTTTGTCCTGAATGGCTTTGATGAAATCACGCGCGACGGGCAGGGAAACGTCGGCCTCAAGCAGGGCAACGCGGACTTCGCGTAGGGCGGTGGTCACGTCAGAATCAGACAGCGCGCCTTGTTTGGTTAGGCGATCTAGGACGCCACCAAGGCGATCGGATAGATTCTCAAACATAGACAGCTCCCGTTGTCGTTACCTTTGCCCCGCACATAAGTACGAAACGCTTCAATTTCAGCAGGAAACGCCCAAAAGAGCCGCCTGCGAATGCACAAACGCCCCTGCGGGCGAATATCGCTGGCAGGGGGCGATCCCGACATGGGCCGGGACCGGAAGATTAAAACTTCCGGATGTTGGGGGAGGATGTAGGCCGAAATAGGCGCGGAGTCAATGCCGTACAAAGGCAATGATGGCAGGGCGATTGCCGCCCTGCCCGGTATCATACGGCGATTGCAGAGATCGCGCTATGTGCGGATTTTAGTTTTGTCTCGGCATCCTGAGCAAGGGCGTCTGCGGCGATGACTTCGACATTGGTCACGCCGATAAACCCAAGAACATGTGTCAGGTAGGGCACTGCGAAATCGATGTCAGACCCAACCTGTGTGCCCCCGGAGGCCACCGCAAGAATGGCGCGCTTGTTGGCAATAAGGCCTTGAGGGCCCTTTTCTGTGTATTGAAAGGTGCGGCCAACCCGGCTGATCAGATCGATCCAGGCCTTAAGGGATGCGGGCACAGAGAAGTTATATATCGGAACGCCAATGACGATGACGTCGGCGGCCTCTAGTTCATCGACAAGTGTATCTGACAGGGCGAGGGTGTCTTTCTGCGCGTCAGTCCGGGCGTCGGCGGGCGTGAATGTTGCGCCAACCCAGTCGCCCGTCACATGGGGAAGGCTGTTGTTCAGGTCACGATATGTAATCTCTGCACCCGTGAAGTGGGCTGTTATGCGGGCGGTTAGATCGCGCGACACGCTGCCTTCGGTGCGGGCAGAGGCGTCGATATGAAGAATATGGGTCATTGAGGTGTCCTGTGAAATGCAGTGTTCCATCACAGAATAGCTATGTGCAGCCACAAACGAAATACACACCCACACACAACGTGTGTGCATATGTGCGGATTTCAAGTAAGGCGCAGCCAGGTGTTGATTGTATCGACAGTCTTCTGAGGGCGCTGTCGGAGCTCATACAATTCAGTTGTCAAAAAGATCGCCGTTCCATTTGCTGTATCGAGCTGACAGCGGAATGTTTCGCTGTGGTTTTTGCCAAAATGGGTCACTTCAATGGATGCCTGAAGGATCTCTCTGAGATCATAACCGTTCCGTTGCACACCCCAGACGCGCTTTCGATCTATATTCATGCGTTCTGTCGCGCGATCAAAGATGACGTCTGTGCGCAATGTCATACGTGCGAGGATCAGAGACGGAACCACCAGCCCCAAAAGAACCAGCGACCAGCCATAGTAAATGCCGTTCACGCCCAGAAACACACCCGCAAAGGCAAAGCCGATCAGGAACATTGCGATGAAAACAAAAAGCCCCACAGGGTGATGAAAAAGGACCAGCCGATCAGGATGATTGTGCATAACCTTCATGAAAATCCCCACATTCAGATCTAGGGAGCTTGGAGAAAACGAAGATTGGCCACAACAGTGTATCTACAAGTTTCCCAAGCGAGGAGCCAAATAACAGATAAATATAGTTGTCGGGCTTGTGATCTGTGAATTTACGCACATATTATCCCCAATATGTGAAGACATACACAGTTCGGGGAGAGATCATGGACAACTGGGACGAAATCAGAACGGCCTATCAGGTGGCGCGTGTGGGCACTGTGTCCGGTGCTGCTGAGATCCTGGGGGTGCACCACGCAACTGTAATCCGTCATATCGATGCGCTGGAAGAACGGCTTGGGACAAAACTGTTTCAACGCCATGCGCGGGGCTATTCCGCAACAGAAGCAGGGCAGGATCTGATGCAGGTGGCCCAGGCCACGGATGACCAGATGACCCAACTTGCAGGCCGTATTCGCGGCCAGGGCGATTCTGTTCAGGGCGATCTGATTATCACCTCGCTTGCCTCCCTTTCACCGTTGCTGACACCGATCTTGGTCGAATTTCAGGAAATGCATCCTGATGTGAATATTCAATTTCTGACCGGCGATCGCCTGTTCCGCCTGGAATACGGCGAGGCCCATGTGGCAATCCGTGCGGGGCAAGCCCCGGATCAGCCCGACAATGTGGTGCAAAAACTGACGACCCAATGTGTCGCGCTGTATGGATCCAAGAAATATCTTGAGAAAGCCGGTTTTCCTGAAACGATTGAAGATCTGAAAAACCATCGTTTTGTTGCCGGCGATAAGAGTTATAAGCGCGCCCCATTTTACCGGTGGCTGGAGGAAGAGATCCCTGATGTTAAGATTTCTTTCAGGGCGTCAGATTTCACCAATATCGAAGATGCTGTCATTGCCGGAGCCGGGCTTGGCTTTATGACGGAATGGTTCGCAGAAATGCATGATGACATGGTTCAGGTGATGCCGCCCCGTCCAGAATGGGTTGGTCGGTTATGGCTGGTGACCCACGTGGATTTACACCGGACATTGAAGGTGCAGACGTTCCTGAAGTTTTTGAAAGAAAAAGCCCAGGACTGGGGCCCGGAAAATGGCATGGGCTGTGACAGCGAATAAAAGAACAGGGCGGGGTGTCTTACCGTCCCTGACGGGACACTTCACCACCCCGGCGCACGCGGGAGACATCTTGTGGTAAAGGGGATGACGCAAAGCGCGCGCGGGCATGCTGCGATGTTAATGTTTTCCGCCCTGGTTGCGGGATCCTTCAGTCTTGGATCGCTTGCAGCCAATGAGATCGCGCCCCTGGCTGTCGTGTTTGCGCGGTTTGTCTTGGCAGCCGTTCTAATTGGGGTGCTGGTTGCGCTGCGCGGTGGTGTCCCACGTGCCGCAATGGCGGCACCTTGGCGGTATCTTGCCTTGGGTGGGTTGTTCGCGATCTATTTCGTTCTGATGTTTGAGGGTCTGAAAACCGCGCCTCCGGTGTCTGCCGCTGCTGTGTTCACCATGGTGCCTGTGATGGCTGCCGGTTTTGGCTGGATCCTGTTGCGCCAGGTGACCACGCCTTTGATGGCGCTGTCTTTAACGGTTGGTATGCTTGGGGCGCTTTGGGTGATTTTTCAGGCGGATCTGGGGGCGTTGCTGGCGTTTCGCATTGGGACGGGCGAGATGATCTATTTCGTGGGATGTGCGGCGCATGCATTATATACCCCCTTGATCCGCAAGTTAAATCGCGGAGAAGATCCCCTTGTATTTACCCTGGGCACACTGGCGGGTGGGGCCATTGTTCTGGCGCTGGTCGCCGGCCCCACGGCCCTTGCGACGGACTGGGGCGCATTGCCCTGGATTGTTTGGATCACCATCGCCTACACCACAGTTTTTGCGACCGCGATCACATTCTATCTTGTGCAATACGCGACCTTACATCTGCCGTCATCCAAGGTCATGGCTTACACATGGCTGACCCCAAGCTGGGTCATCCTGTGGGAAATGGGGTTTGGCAATGGTGCGCCACCCATTTTGATCCTTATGGGCGTGGCGTTGACGATTGCGGCGCTTATTGGGCTGCTGAAGGAGTGAGGTTTGAAGGGCTACTAATTTTCCCGCGTAAGGAAAGTGTTATGGCGGGCGCGGCAGGCGGGCACCCTGTGCTTTTGAAAAATCACAATATTGCACTGTACCCGCGATTATTTTTCAGGCATTCACCTATCATCATTACGTGATTAATTCAAAGGAAACGCCATGACGTTTGGTCAGTCAATTAAAACCTGTTTATCGAAATATGTTACTTTTTCTGGTCGCGCACAGCGATCCGAATATTGGTGGTGGTCGCTGTTTGTCATCGTTCTCACTTATGGTGTAATGTTTATTGAAATCGCAGTCCTTGGAACTGCAGTTCTCAACCTAATCATCTCCCTCGCACTTTTACTGCCGGGTATCGCAGTGACCGTACGCCGGTTACACGACCTTGACCGAAGCGGCTGGTGGATTTTGATCGCGATTATTCCGCTTGTCGGCCCGATCATTCTGCTTGTCTGGTTCTGTACTAAGGGAACAGCGGGCAGCAACAACTACGGCCAGGATCCTCTTGGTGGTGGTGATGCGGACGTCTTTGCGTAAAGCAAGCCTGCATACAAGAGAACAAGGCGGTGCAATTGCGCCGCCTTTTTTGTTTCGCGTTTCTGAACGCTGATTAAAAGTCGCCTTCACCCTTCATTTTCGCACAGACGGCCTGATTTGATGCACATACACGTTTAGTTGTTTTGAATGTGAACCGATCGGTCCGCATATGATTTCCATGAAGAGACGCCCCATGACGTTCTGCTTCATGCTGAGATCCAGATGCGCCCTGCGGGGCCTGATAACGAAAGGTACATTATGAACTTCATCAAAGCAGCCCTAAGCGGTATCGCACTGTCCGCAACTATCGCCAGCTCCGTATTTGCGGCAGGCAATGACGTTAACGCAACCCCGACCGGCTTGGCCCTGCAGGGTTATGACCCGGTTGCGTATTTCACCGATGGCGAGCCTACAAAAGGCGACTGGAACATCAGTTCTGAATACAATGGCGCGACATACCGCTTCGCAACCGAAGCGCATAAAGCGACCTTTGAAGCTGACCCGGAAGCATATGCACCAGCATACGGCGGCTATTGTGCATTTGGCACCGCAATGGGTTTCAAATTTGACGGTGATCCAACACTTTGGAAAATCGTTGACGACACATTGTATCTGAACCTGTCCCCTGCCGTGCAAGAGCGCTGGTCAGAAGACATTCCAAACCTGATCGAGGCTGCGGACACAAACTGGACTGACATTGTAGACAAGTCACCAGAAGAACTGCAGACCCAATAAGATCCCTGCAGATTCACAGTTTCAGACGGCGATGGGCAACCATCGCCGTTTTGCGTTTTCGGGACGTAGTGTTGCGAATTTACGATCTGGGGAACCATACGAACGCCTGCATTCCCCTTTAAAACAGGCGCTTTCACGAAGGGCTTGCCCACAAAATTCATATTTTCAAATTATATATTGGATTTTGGATCCAATTATTATATCAACGCCCCAACACGACAAATTTTCGGACCTATCTGTCTGAAACTGAACAGCGCCTGCTGATCTTGGCAGGCAAGATAACAACATTTCTCAAGGGGATCCCCATGTCTGATAACATCTTCACCGGCACCATGCCCGCCCTCATGACCCCTTGCAAAGCGGATCGCACCCCTGATTACGATGCGCTGGTCAAAAAGGGCCGCGAAATGATCGACGCGGGCATGTCCGCAGTTGTCTATTGTGGCTCTATGGGGGACTGGCCCCTGCTGTCAGACGAAGAACGTATGACGGGCGTTGAACGCCTGGTCGAAGCAGGTCTGCCCGTTGTTGTTGGCACCGGCGCGATCAATTCCAAATCTGCAGTGGCCCACGCGGCCCATGCGCAGAAAGTCGGCGCTGTTGGCCTGATGGTCATCCCACGCGTTCTGTCCCGCGGGTCATCCCCGGCGGCACAAAAGAACCACTTCAAAGCGATCCTAGACGCGGCACCAGACGTGCCAGCGATCATCTACAACAGCCCGGTTTATGGTTTCGCAACCAAGGCAGACCTGTTCTTTGCCCTGCGTGCGGAACATAAGAACCTGATCGGGTTTAAGGAATTCGGCGGCAAGGACGACCTGCGTTACGCGGCAGAACATATCACCAGCCAGGATGATGATGTGACCTTGATGGTTGGCGTTGATACCGAAGTGTACCACGGGTTCGTCAACTGTGGCGCAACAGGTTCCATCACAGGTATCGGCACCGCCTTGCCAAAAGAAGCCCTGCTTTTGGCGGCGCTGTCCAAGAAAGCCGCTGAGGGTAACGCGGAAGCCCGCACACGTGCGCTGGAGCTGGAAGAAGCATTTGGCGTGCTGGCAAGCTTTGATGAAGGCACCGATCTGGTTCTGTACTACAAGCACCTGTTGGTTCTGAACGGCGAAGATGAATACCGCCTGCATTTCTATGAAACAGATGAATTGTCCGATGCGCAGCGTAACTATTGTGAAACGCAATATGCTTTGTTCAACTCTTGGTTCGCAGATTGGTCAAAGCAGGGCGGGATCATCGCTGAATGCATGTAATCGACAGCCACACCGGCGGGATGCCCACCAGGGTGATCCCGCAAGGTGGCCCGGATCTTGGGTCTGGGCCGCTTGACGTGCGGGCGCAATGTCTCGCGACGGATCACGAGGCGTTCTACAAATCGGTCATGCTGGAACCGCGCGGGCAACCCGGTATGGTTGGTGCGCTGCTGGTTGAACCAATTGATCCGGACTGCGTCACCGGTGTGATTTATTTTGATGCCGAAGCCGTTCTTGGCATGTGCGGCCATGGCACCATTGG
Organism: Halocynthiibacter sp.; assembly: GCF_049608145.1. Taxonomy (NCBI): domain Bacteria; kingdom Pseudomonadati; phylum Pseudomonadota; class Alphaproteobacteria; order Rhodobacterales; family Paracoccaceae; genus Halocynthiibacter; species Halocynthiibacter sp. The sequence goes on along the minus strand of NZ_JBMYXF010000022.1, from coordinate 19,372 downwards.
CCTTGCCGTGACCTTGCATCACATGGGGCGCATTGGTGTTGGCACACATAAGATCGAAACGCCTGCCGGTGTTGTGACTGTGGAACTGCATGATGCGAACACCGTTTCCGTCACAAATATCGAAAGCCGCGTGATCACTGCAGGTGCAGTGATTGATCTGCCCTCTGGTCCTGTCAAAGCGCCCGTTTCAGGGCCGGTATCAGGAGACGTCGCCTATGGCGGCAACTGGTTCTATATTGTCGATCCCAGCCCCCTGTCCGTCACCACGACGAACATACCCGCCCTGACAGAGCTTGCCATTTCCATGCGCGAGGCCTGCAACAGAAATGGTATTGGCGGACCACAGGGCCAGCCGATTGATCACGTTATTCTGCGCGACCCCAACCCAGATACTGGCGCACACAGCCGCAATTTTGTTCTGTGCCCAGACGATGAATATGACCGTTCGCCCTGTGGCACCGGCAGTTCTGCCTTTATGGCGGTTCTTGCCGCCAGCGGACGACTGCAGCCAGGGGAAGATGTGGTGCTGGAAAGCGTGATCGGAAGTTCGTACCGCGTATCTTATCAGCCATCCGAACATGGCGTGATCCCAACCCTGACAGGCAAAGCCTGGATCATGGGCGAAGGCACAGTGTTCTTTGACGCAACCGACCCGTTTAAGGGCGGGATCTATCTTTAGGAAACGCCATGGGCAAGCCTGACGAAATCGTGGTGATTGGTGCTGGTGTTATTGGCATCAGCATAGGTCTTGAACTGGTGCGTGCCGGATATCGCGTGCGTGTGCTGGATCGGGAAGGTCTGGCCGCTGGGGCATCCTTGGGCAATGCAGGCGCTTTTGCCTTTACCGACATTGTGCCGCTAGCCACGCCGGGCATCATGCGCAAAGCCCCGAAATGGCTGCTAGATCCGCTAGGCCCGCTGTCCATCCCGCCACGTTACGCATTAAAGATCGCGCCATGGATGCTGCGGTTTTGGCGGGCAAGCTGGAAAGACCGCTATGAACATTCGGTAGAGGCGCAAAGCAAGCTGATGGACCTTTCCAAACACGCATTGGAACGCCAGATCAGCACCACCGACGGCGAACATCTGATCAAGCGTCAGGGCCAGATGCAGTTGTTTGAAGGCGAGAAAGAGTTCCGGGACAGTCTGCCCATGTGGGATTTGCGCCGCGCGCAGGACATTCGTTTTGATCTGTTGGAAAGCCCGGGGGCCATCGCAGAAATCCAACCTGGAATCGATGCGCGTTTTACCCATGCGGGCTTTACCCCGGACTGGATCAACACTGTGGATCCGAAAACCTGGGTCGAACATCTGGCACGCTGTTTTATGTCTCTTGGCGGTGTCGTTGAACATTGTGACATCCAAAGCCTGACCCATACCGCAGATGGTGTGCGTCTCACCTATGCAACCGGCGAGATCACGGCGGACAAAGCCATCGTCGCAGCCGGGGCCTGGTCGCATCATCTGGCGAAAACCCTGGGCGATCATATCCCGCTGGAAACGGAACGCGGTTACAACACGACCCTGCCCGCAGGGGCATTTGACATCCGCACCCATCTGACATTCGGCGGACATGGCTTTGTGGTGTCTGGCATCAATGACGGCGTGCGCGTTGGGGGTGCCGCGGAACTGGGCGGGCTGACGTTGCCGCCGAATTACAAACGTTCTGATATTCTGCTGAAGAAAGCCGCGCGTTTTCTGCCCGGCTTGAAAACGGAAGGCGGGACACAATGGATGGGATTTCGCCCTTCCACCCCTGACAGCTTGCCGGTGATCGGCGCGTCCCCCAAGGCCAACAATGTGATCTACGCTTTTGGTCACGGCCATCTGGGGCTGACACAAGCCGCCGCCACGTCTGAAATTGTCGCCGCGATGATGCAAGGCAAGCCCACGCCCATCGCGACCGACGCCTATCAACCCACACGTTTCTGAACGGAGAACACCATGCGCAGCTCAAAAACCATTCACGTGATTTCCGCCCATGCCGAAGGCGAAGTTGGCGATGTTATCGTCGGCGGCGTTGCCCCGCCCCCGGGCGATACTATCTGGGATCAGCGAACGTACATTGCCGAAGACCAGACCCTGCGCAATTTTGTGTTGAATGAACCACGCGGTGGTGTCTTTCGCCATGTGAACCTGTTGGTGCCGCCGAAAAACCCAGAGGCCGACGCAGCCTGGATCATCATGGAACCAGAAGACACACCACCCATGTCCGGGTCCAATTCCATGTGTGTGTCCACCGTTCTGCTGGATGGCGGCATTATCCCGATGCAAGAACCCGTCACCCATATGACACTGGAAGCGCCCGGTGGGCTTGTGCGCGTGAAAGCGGATTGTAAAGATGGCAAAGCCGAACGCATCACTGTGCAAAACGTGCCATCCTTTGCGGATAAACTGGACGCGATGATTGAGGTCGAAGGCGTTGGCACCCTGCGCGTGGACACAGCCTTTGGCGGCGACAGCTTTGTCATCGTTGATGCGCAGGATCTGGGTTTTTCCATCACCCCGGATGAGGCCGGCGATCTGGCCCGTATGGGTGCGCGTATCACCGATGCGACCAATGAACAGCTGGGATTCAACCACCCTGATGGCGACTGGAACCATATTTCATTCTGTCAGATCGCAGGCCCGCTGACCCGTGAAGGGGATCTGCTGACGGGTAAGAACGTCGTTGCCATTAAGCCCGGCAAACTTGACCGTTCCCCCTGTGGCACGGGGGCGTCTGCGCGTATGGCGATGCTGCTGGCCAAAGGTCAGATGGCTGCGACCGACCGGTATTATGCACGTTCGATCATCGACAGTGAATTCCGTTGCCGGATTACAGAACAGTTTGATCTGAACGGTCGGCCCGCCATCACCCCTGAGATCAGCGGGCGCGGCTGGATCACCGGCATTCATCAACACATGCTTGACCCATCTGACCCTTGGCCGGGCGGATATCGCCTGAGTGACACCTGGGGCGCATGAAGCGTTACATTGGATACAATAGCCCCATCGCAATTGCGGGGTGAAAATACCCATTCAATTCCCTGCTTTCCCTGTTATTATACGGGGAAAGCAAAAATGTATCCAAAGTGCAGATCAAAGGGTTGAACATGGCAGGCAAACGCGCGGTGGCAAAACAAAGCCTTCCTGAAATCATCGCAAATGATCTGCGCGAACGCATTTTGTCCGGCGAACTGGAAGAAGGCGAAGCGATCCGACAAGAAGCTTTGGCCACAGAATACGATGTGTCCCGCATGCCAATCCGCGAGGCCCTGAAACGCCTGTCAGCGGAAGGCCTTGTTGACTGGGCGAACAATCGCGGCGGCAGCGTCACACGCCATTCAATCAGCCAGATTGCAGAGATTTTTGACCTGCGCGAATTGCTTGAGATTGATCTGTTTCGCCGTGCCATCCCCAATATGACCGCCGCCGATTTTGCCCGTTGCGAAGAGATCATGCAAAAGATGGAAGCCTCATACGAAGGGGATGATGTCGGGCAGTGGGGCGAGCTGAATTATGATTACCACGCCGCCCTTTACGTCGCATCTGATCGGGGGCTGACAAGCGAACTTTTGGATCGGATTAGCCTGCAATCGGATCGCTATATCCGTATGCATCTTAGTGTGATGAAGCAACGCGAACCAGCGAAGGATGAACACCGACAGCTTTTGGCCTTTGCCAGATCCGGCGATATCGACAGCGGCTGTGCCTTGCTTGAAAAACACATTCGCCGCACCCGCGATGAACTGCTGGAAATGGTGAAAAAGCGCCGCGCGACTGAAGCAAAGTAATCCCTTCACGGGTAGGTCTTTCCTTGCAATCCAGTAAAAATTGGATACAATATCCACAAATTCAGAATCCCCCTATCGCAGAACACGGAGCGCCCGAGCCCATGACTTTTAATCCGCACGGAAAACACCTGATTGCTGGCGAATGGCTGGCAGGCAGCGAGACATTCAAATCCTCCCCGGCACATGGCCCGGCACATGACTATTCCGTTGGCAGCATTGCCAATGTAGATGCAGCGGCCCAGGCCGCAGAAGACGCATTCTGGTCCTTCGGGTATACAACCCGCGAAGAACGCGCGGCGTTCCTGCATAAAATCGCGGATGAAATCGAAGCGCGCGCAGATGCGATCACTGAGATCGGAACCCAGGAAACCGGTCTTCCTGAAGGTCGCCTGCAAGGGGAACGTGGCCGCACCACGGGCCAGATCCGCATGTTTGCAGACCACATTCTGAAAGGTGATTACCTGGATGAACGTCACGACGCAGCCCTGCCAGACCGCGCCCCGCTGCCGCGCCCTGAATTGAAAATGATCCAACGCCCGATTGGCCCGATTGCGGTGTTTGGCGCATCGAACTTTCCGCTGGCCTTTTCCACCGCGGGCGGTGACACGGCTGCTGCGCTGGCCGCGGGTTGCCCGGTCGTTGTGAAAGGTCACAGCGCCCACCCCGGCACCGGTGAAATCATCGCCGAAGCCGTGCACGCCGCGATCAAAGCCTGCGATATGCATCCAGGTGTGTTCAGCCTGATCCAGGGCGGAAATCGCGAAGTTGGCGCCGCCGTTGTGCAGCACCCGTTGATCAAAGCTGTTGGTTTCACGGGATCCCTTGCCGGTGGCCGCGCACTGTTTGACCTGTGTGCACAACGTCCGGAACCTATCCCGTTCTTTGGCGAACTTGGTTCTGTGAACCCGATGTTTATTATGGACAATGCGCTGGAAAACCGTGGTGAAGAGATCGCAAAAGGCTGGGCCGGGTCGCTTGCTATGGGGGCTGGTCAGTTCTGCACCAACCCGGGTATCGCAGTTGTTCAGGCTGGTGAGAAAGGCGAAAGTTTCATCGCAACCGCACAGGAAGCCCTGGGCGCAACTGGTACGCAAACCATGCTGACCGATGGCATTGCAAACGCCTATCGTGATGGCCAGCGCCGGATCGCAGAAACCGCAGGTGTACAAGAAGTCCTGACATCTATGTGTGATCAACGCGACGCAGCACCTTACATGTATCGCACCTCTGCCGAAAACTGGCTGAAAAACGAAGTGCTGGCGGAAGAAGTCTTTGGTCCGCTTGGGGTGGTGGTTGTCGCCGAAAACGCCGATGAAATGCAGCAGATTGCCCGCAGCCTTCAGGGGCAGCTGACCTGTACATTGCATATGGATGAGGCTGATACCGCCGCAGCACAACGCTTGATGCCGGTGCTGGAACGCAAAGCTGGCCGGATCTTGGCCAATGGTTTCCCGACCGGGGTCGAAGTGTCTGACACAATGGTACACGGCGGGCCTTATCCTGCGTCTACCAACTTTGGCGCAACATCTGTTGGCACCATGTCTATCCGCCGCTTCCTACGTCCGGTGTGTTACCAAAACTTGCCAGACGCGCTGCTGCCAGCATAGGCACTGCTGCTGAGATATAGATCAGACGGTTAAAAGAGAGTGGCGGGTATTTTAAGTTACCCGCCACATGTATATGTGATTGCCAAATTATTTTTATATATCCTTATGGTTTCAATGACTTCCTAAAAAGTTGTATTGTTCCGACCTGTCGAAAAATTCATCTTGTGATATCGTGAGATGCTGTGTCTGATAGCTTTTATGTGTTCAGACAAAGGTCAGACCGAAATGCCACAAAACGATGAAAACGAACTGGCGACACGTCTTAAGAAAAATGGCCTATTCACCGGGGTCACGGACGCTGCTTTGCGTGATGTTATGGCAAAAATGCACCTGCAAAACACCCGCCCCGGGCAAATTATCATTCACGCTGGCGACATGAGTGATCAGGTCTATTTTCTGATTGAGGGATCCGTTCTGGGCCAGATGGTTGCAGAAAACGGGCGCGAGGTGATGTTCACCAGAATACAGAGCAATTTCTGCTTTGGTGAAATGGCTGCGCTTGATGGCCACCCCCGTTCCATCACAGTTTCTTCTCACGACCATGCTCGGCTGGCCGTTCTGACCGGGGCCGATTTCAGGGGCATTCTGAACAGTCACGCCGTGATCGCCAGCAATCTTGCGACCGAAATGACCCGACGCCTGCGTTATATGAATGAACGGCTGTTTGGCTTGATCGTTTATGATGACGAAGCCCGTGTACGTTTGCATCTTTTGCGTCTGGCACAGGAAAAAGGGAAGTTGGCAGATGGCGCCATTCTGGATGCGCCGCCTACACATGAAGAAATCGCATCCTATGTCGGTGCCAACCGAGAAGCGGTTAGCCGTGCAATTGCGAAGTTGAAAAAGAGCGGCGCCATTAAGGCGGCCCGAAAGTCCATTCAGCTGCTGGATTGCAACGCATTATTGGACGGGCTGACACCGGCGACGGGTTGAATCAGCACAGGGCGCCAACAATTGACGCCCTGTGCAGGTCTCGCCGATCAGAACTTTCACCGAAAGTCAGACCGTCCCCGGATTTTACGTCTGATACGAAGACTTAGCCGTATCAAACTCCAGGTTTCAGAGCGTCACTATTGCCAAAATTGCATCGCGCCCTGGGAAATCAGTAGTCGCGGATTACAGCTGCTGTCACCGGGCATAATAATCGCCGCGTGTGTATCACCTTCTGCTTTCCACAGATCCCAGACCTGTCTTAAAATATTTACCGCAATCGATAGCTGCAAACTGTGTCCTGCCGCACAGAGCGGGAAAGTTTTTCAAAAAATCTGTCACGAGGCGCTGAACATAGATGTTCTCGCAAGGAACGAACCATGTTCAGGTAATGTCCATCACGGCGGCATCAACGCTTGATTGTATTTTCAGAATTTTCTTGACGAAACACAGTCCCCACCACACCCTGAACAGGCATTTATGTGCGGAATGACAATACCTTGTCGGTTCCGGGGGGAGCATTTGTGAAAGACTGTATTGTATATCAAAGCCAGAAGTCGAAGGTTTTCCAGCGCGTGGACAACCAAGGGCGCGCCTATGCAGTTAAAGTCCTGAACTTCGAATTCCCACGCCCTTCGGACATTGATAAATTCCTGAATGAATTTGAGATATTGAAACTTCTCGCAGCGACCGGCGCACGCCAGGCCGTGCAAAAAACACGGGAAAATGGGCGACACGTTCTGATTCTTGACTGGATCGAAGGGCAGCCTCTTAAGAAAGTATTCCAAGGTAAATCGGGGAATATTGCAGATATACTGTATCTCGCGATTTCAATTGCCGAAGCCTTGGCCCAGGTGCATGAAAACCAGATCATCCACCAGGATATTTCCCCGCACAACATTATTGTAGATCTGCAGGCCCGCCACGCGTCACTGATTGATTTCGGCAATGCGACACGTCTTGGTTATCGCAGACCTTATTCCAGTGATCTTGCCAAAATTGACAGCCCCCTTGCCTATATTTCGCCGGAACAGACCGGTCGTATGAACCGCCAGATTGATCATCGTTCTGATTTATACTCTTTTGGTGTGACGCTATATGAAATGCTTGCTGGTGAAGTCCCTTTCAACAACCCGGACCCGCTGGAACTGATACATTCACATCTTGCCCGCATTCCCCCACCACTTGCCCGACATAACCCAGATGTGCCGCCTGGGCTGTCAGGCGTTGTAAATCGTCTTTTGGCGAAGAATGCCGATGATAGGTATCAGTCTGCCCGGGGTGTTCTGTATGATCTTAAGCGGTGTCTGAACTCATGGGAAAGGCAGGGTTTTACCACGCGGGTTTTTCCCCTGGGAAGCCAGGATTATACCGGGGCATTCCACCTGCCCCAAAAGCTTTATGGCCGCGAAGATGACCTGCGCCAAATGGTGTCTGCCTTTCAAGATTGCGCTGCGGGACATCAAAGGCTTTTGCTGGTCGGCGGACAATCTGGCACCGGGAAAACCACGCTGGTGCACGAGCTTCACAAACCTGTCACCCATAGGAAAGGGGATTTCTGCAGTGGCAAGTTTGACCAGAACCATCGTGCCACGCCTTATTTTGCTGTTTTTCAGGCCTTCCGTGAACTTTTGGATATGCGGCTGGCACTTAGTGAAACCCAACTGAACACCTTGCGTTGCGATCTGCTGAAATCTCTTGGGGATGAGGCCGGGGTGCTGGTTGATGTATTGCCAAAGCTTGAACATATCATTGGTCCACAACCTGACGTACCCGCACTGGGGGGCGCAGAAGCACAAAATCGTTTTCACTATGTTTTCCGCAAGTTCGCCCGGGCTTTATGCAGCGCTGAACATCCAGTTGTTCTGTTTATTGACGATCTGCAATGGGCTGACTCTGCATCACTTGAACTGTTGAAAAACCTGCTCTCTGATCCTGACATTAAGCATCTGCTGACCATCTGCGCATATCGCGAAAACGAGGTGGATCTGACGCATCCCTTTATGCGCATGATCGACGAACTGGACACACTTGGCCAACACGCAGAAAAAATAGACATCGGCCCATTGTCGCAACAAAACCTGGCATCCCTGCTGTCTGATGCGCTTCATGCGGATGCTGCGCATGTCACACCCCTGGCCAAGCTGGTACACGGAAAAACCGGGGGCAATGCTTTTTTTGCCACCTCGTTTATTCAGTCTCTCGCGAAAGACGGTCTGTTAAGATTTGATCGTGTAACATCGCGTTGGCATTGGCAGATCGACGAGATTGCACAGAAAAACATCGCGGACAATGTTGTGTCACTGATGGTTGGGAAGCTACAGAAATTGGACGGGGATGCCCTTCAGTTTCTGAAAACAGCAGCCTGTATTGGCAACCGCTTTGATCTGTTGGTTTTGGGGCAGATCGCTGAATGTGACAGACAAGTTGTGATTACGGCCCTGCAACCCGCCCTTGCGGAAGGTCTTATCATTGGCCTTGGGCAGGATCAGTTCAAATTCAGCCATGACCGCGTGCAGCAGGCTGTTACATCTTTAATTTCAAAAGACGCGTTGGAACAAACCCACCTGCGTGCCGGGCGCAATCTTCAGGCAACGGATCATGGAACGCAAATCTTTGATGTCGCCAATCACCTGAACGCGGCCAGAAATCTGATCCATGGGGACGATGCAATTGATCTTGCGCGTCTGAACCTAGAAGCCGGGCAGCAGGCCCATCATAACGCTGCCTTTCCGACCTCTCTTGAGTATTTCACAACCGGGATATCACTGCTGAACGGCACATCCGCCCCCTGGGACGCGCAGTATCAGCTTTGCCTGGATCTGCACAAAGGCGCGACAGAGGCTGCATATCTTAGCGGTGATTTCAATCAGATGCATATCTGGTTTCAGGAAATTCTTTCCAGATCTGACAGCATTCTTGAAAAACTGAAACCATATGAAATTCGCATTCTCGCGTATAAAGCTGAGAACAATTTTGATGCCGCGATTGATACCGGGCTTGAACTGCTTGCGGCCCTTGATGAACAGTTCCCAGAGACCCCGCATATGGGGCATGTTTTTCGTGATCTGATCAAAACGGATCTGGCCCTGCGCCGCTATAGCGATGCGGATCTGATGGATCTGCCCCTGATGACCGATCCCCGAAAACAGGCGGCGATGCGGATTATGGCGGACATCATGTCATCCGTTTACTGGGGGCGTCCAAAACTTGTGCCCATTCTTGCATTCCGCATGGTGCAACTGACATTGCGTTATGGGAACCACCCTGTTTCGTGTTTTGCCTTTGGGTCGTACGGGGTGTTGATGTGTGGCGTTCTTGGGGCAATGCGCCGGGGTAATCGTTTTGGGCAACTTGCCTTGGATTTGCTGGACAAGCTTGATGCCAAAGAATGGAAGGCGCAGATTTATGTCACGGCCTATACGCTTATTTTTCACTGGAACCGCCACGTGCGCACCACACAGCGCCCCCTTCAGCAGTCTTTTCAGATTGGCATGGAAACCGGCGCCGTGGAATTTGCCTGTGTAAATACGAATATTTATTGTATCCAGGCCTTTCTGTGTGGCGTGCCGCTGGATCAAATTGTGCGGGAAACCGAAGCCTATAGCGCGCAGTATCTGCAATTGGGGCAGGAAACGAATTACAACTACAACCAAGTTTTCCATCAGGCGATGCTGAACCTCAAGGGGCATTCTGATGATCCGCTGAAACTAACGGGAACAGTGTATAACGAAGACGAAATGCTGGCGCAGAACACGGATCGCAGTGATAAAACCGGCACGTTTTTCATCCATTTCAACAAGCTGGTGCTTGCCACATTTTTTCGCCAGTTTCATGAGGGCAAGAAACACGCGGCCAAAGCACGTGATTTACTGGATGCCGTTCTTGCCAAATTTGAAATCCCAAACCACCATTTCTATGAAGCGCTGACACTGATTGCCCTTGCAGGAAATGCGACCGGGACAAAAAGATGGCATCTGATCCGGAAAGCCCGCCGGGACATCGCCAAGTTAAAACGCTGGGGCAGGTCTGCGCCGGAAAACTATCGACATAAATACGATCTCTGCCGCGCGGAACTGGCCCGCATTCGGGGACATAAGAACACCGCACGACTGGCTTATGATCGTGCTATTTCTGGTGCGACAACCTATGAATTTCTGCACGAACAAGCCCTGGCCTGCGAACTGGCTGGACGTTTCTACGTAGAAGAAAACAACAGTATTCTGGCCGAATTTCACCTTAAAGCAGCATATAACACCTATCGCGAATGGGGGGCTTCAGCGAAGCTTGCGCAACTTGCGGCCAGCTTTCCAAAATACCTTTCAAGGGATGATACCACCCGGCAAGCTATGCCAACACATGCCGCATCAATCATGGATGTCCCCGCCCTGGACATCGCGACGATCCTGAAAGCATCTACCAGTATTTCACGCGAAGTTGCACCGGCCAGCCTGCTGCGTGTTCTCATGAAAATTGTTCTGGAAAACGCCGGGGCCCAACGTGGATTTTTTCTGATGGAAAACCAGGGCGTGCTGAAAGTTCAAGCCCACGGTGAAGATAGCGGAGAGGTGATCCATGTTCTGCAAGACCTGCCGCTTGAACAATGTGACACCCTGTCGGTTCCCTTGGTACAATTCGTGCATCGCACAAGCGAACCTGTCATCATTTCCGACGCCGAACATGATACACGCGTGCCCCGGTCTGACACCCATATGCCCAGATCCGTTCTATGTATTCCGATCCTAAACAAGGGCGATCGTGTTGGTGTGCTTTACCTTGAAAACAATGTCACCAGTGATGCATTCACCCGGGAACGCGTGGATCTTTTGTCGCTTTTGTCTGGGCAAATCGCTGTTTCAATCGACAATGCTATGTTGCACCAAAAGCTAGAACAGAAGGTGCGTGAACGTACGGCAGAATTGGCGCAGGAGAAGCAAAAATCAGATGAGCTTTTGTTGAATATTTTGCCTGCTGAAACCGCAGATGAGTTGAAACAAACCGGGCACGCAAAGGCCCGATCTTATGAAAATGTAACGGTCATTTTTACCGATTTTCAGGGATTTACCGAACATTCATCCCATCTCAGCCCGGATGATCTGGTGCAGGAAATCAATGTCTGTTTTCGGGCATTTGATGAGATTTGTGAAACGCATAAGATCGAGAAAATCAAAACCATCGGCGATGCATTTATGGCCGTTGGCGGGCTGCCTGTTCCCAACTCGACCCACGCTGAAGATGCCATGAAAGCCGCGCTTAAAATGCGTGATTTCATTGCGCAACGTAACGCTGCCGGGAATGGTGCGGGGCTGGGGCTGCGTATCGGGATCCACAGTGGTCCGGTTGTTGCTGGCATCGTCGGATCAAAGAAATTTCAATACGATATCTGGGGAGATACGGTAAACGTTGCTGCGCGCATGGAAACGGCTGGGGAGCCTGGGAAAATCAACATTTCACGCACCACCCGCGACCTGATTGCGGAAAAATTTCACTGTGTCAGCCGCGGGAAAATCGCCGTGAAGGGCAAAGGGCCAGTCCAGATGTATCTGGCAGATCGTCTTCCATCCACCAACACACCGATATCTGAAGATAAAATGCAGGTTTGACCTGTCCCTAATCTATTTTCTTGAAACAATTTGAGGCCAATTTTTATGACGTCTGACACCAAGGAACCGAACATTCATTCCCATAAGCACACCGAAGGGGAAATCTGTAAAATTGTTGAACGCTGTAAACATGAAACCCGCATTGAATACTCGGATCAGGGCGGTTTCTTTAAGCCGCATCTATGTGGGATCAATCATCTTGAAGTCGGGAAATCCAAGGTCATCTCAAGCCCTCTCACGATCCTGATTGAATGGGGGTATCTGCAGATCGTGCGGCTTGGCAATGCATATCGCCGCCTGACTGCTTGGCTGTTTCCACGCCATGACAAGATTTGGTGTGATCGCACCGACAGCCATCTGACCGGATGTATGGTTTATGCAAGCAAACGGGGCGATGGCGCGCCTGTGCATCATCTGCATCTGGAATTCTGGGCACGAACTTGGTGGGGAAGCTGGCGCAAGTTAAGCAGCGGAAGAACCGGAAAGGACGGGCAATATCGGCTGGGGTTTGATCTTCGCCAGGCAAGAGCCCTTCCCGTGCGCAAGCTTTACTTTGAAATCCACAACACAACCCGCGTCTATTTTCAGGAAAGCGAACCCCATCTTCATTTCGATCTGTGGCAACGTAGGGCGCTGTCCAAATATAACATGATTGGGATGGACTATAATCTACACACGATGGAACTGGATTTCTGGACCTATCGGACAGATGCCGTGACACCCCGTGCCAACGTCAGCGAAAGTGGTGATAAACCCGAAGAATACACCCAGGGGCGCGTGGATGCGCTGATGTCACAACTTATCCCGATCGAGCTGACCAAGATTGGGCATCTTGAACAGATTGAAATGGCACCTGGCACTTTAACCATCCCGCAAATTCAGGCGGATTACCCCAAGAACCTGACCACCCGTATCGAAGAGGAAATCCCCGGCCACACGCGTGGCGATGATTGGTTCGGTCAACGTATGATGAATGGTATGAACCGCGGATGTTTTCAACCTGACCCTGATCGCGAGGGCCATTATTGGATCCGTTATTTTGGCAAGGCTTGGTATCCCGGCAATGACATTTACGCCCTGCCGGATGCGGAAATCTGTTTTACACTCAAGGAAAACGGTTTTCCAAAGCCTGTTGAAATTCATCTGACCGGTAAGCTTAGCTGTTTTGACAAAGATCCCTGGAAGAAACGCGTTTATACCCCCGCCGACGAACCCAACTGGACCTATGCCAAACGTGTCGCCCGTGTCTCTGGGGCTTTCAATACTGAGGTCGAAGAACATTTTGCAGGCACGCATCTGAATGCTGAACAATTTGCCATTCCCTGTTATCGCAACCTGAAACTAAATCCTGTGGCGGCCCTTTTAATGCCGCATCTGAAGGAAGTTTCCCTGATCAACCACGTCGCAGATAAGACGCTGATCGGTGGATATATCCAATCCGCAACTGCCTTGAACAAGGATGGGCTGAACCAGCGCACACGTGATGTCATGGGCATGCAAGATTGGAAAGGCTGGCACCCCATGCAAAGCCTCAGTTCTGCCCATTGCTGTGCGCGTGCGGAAAATCTGTTCTGGGAGGTCACCGGGAAATTCGTTGATCAGTTCTTTGAAATCCGCGCGGAAGAAATCAAAGAGCATTGGTACGAAATTTTCCGGTTCTCTGAAGATCTGGTCAATCATGCGGTGCCTGTGGCCTTTAGCGCGCCGCAGGATGCCCCGCCCAAAGGAAAGGAATGGAAAGCCCTAGCGGAACGCCGTTTTGATTATTACTGCCAACAATATTGTTTTGATCCGACCCTGAAACGCCCGGTGGTGAATGGCGAAACACGTGCGATTTCCCGGATCACATCGGCGGATAATTATGCGGATGCCGGCCCGGGCGACATGCAGAACCTGAAAGACGCCTGCCGTTATATCATCATGATCGCGACCTATATGCACACTTGGATCAACGAACTTCAGTATGATGATTTGGGTGAAGTTTTGTACAGCTGTGGCGGGTTGCGGTTTGGCGAAAAACCCGAGGGGATTATGGCCCCGGAAGATGATTATGATATTGCCCCCGATCTGGAACGCAGCACCCAGATGTTATGGTTTACGAACCTTCTGTCGCGGACAGAATACGGCTTTATTACCAAAAATGAGGAAAATGACATCAACCCGCTGTTTGCCCGGTTGCTTGAAGAAAAGCGTGAAGAGTTCAAAGACCTTGGCGTTGATATTGATGCGATTGAATCGAGGACAAACATATGAAGAAGCCTTATAAAAAAACGTTCCCCGGTGTTTTTGTCTATTGGACGCGTCGGATTGGCGATTATCTGTTGCTTTGGGTGCTAGCCCGGCTTTTAGGCCTGTCTCTTGCGCTGTTTCTAAGCTTTCCCTTTCGCAAACGCATGAGCCATGACAACGGCATTGCCGCGACCGGCAAGCTGCGCATTGTCAGCCAGCCTGATTTTCCAGCCCATGCGTTTTTTGCGCCCGGACGGGAATTCCCCCTGCGCATTCGCCATGGGTCAGCGACTTTCTTGGATGATGCTATGAACTGTATCCGCAGCATGGCGATCAAATTGGATGACACACGTTTCGAAAGCCCTTTCGATTTGGAAATGAACACGGGGGAAACCAGCCTGTTCTGGTCCGCTGCCAGTTTTATGAAATTTGCCCGGTTGCGTGGCGAAAAATATGGTGTCGAATATCGTGACTATAACCGGCAGTATCCTGATGGGCTTGAGGCCTCTAAACGCGCCGGACGCAGACATGCCACATCCTTTTCCAACCTGCATTATTACTGCAAGACGCCTTTCTTGTTTGAGGGAGATGACGGATTAAAACGCTATGCAAAATATCGGGTTATCCCGGCCGATGGCACCCCGCAATCCGGTGTCGAAGAGGAACTGTGCAGTTGGGATCAATGCAATCAGCGTGTCTTGCCCTTTGAAACCCGCGGGCGGAATTTTCTTAAATACGAATATGAAGATCGTATTCAGAAAAACGGCGCCTGTTACCTGCTTCAGATCCAGCTACATCCCGCGTCAGAAGATGAAGATCCCGAAGTGTTCAACAATATGGTTGTCTGGGACGAAGATGTTTATCCATGGAAAGATCTGGCCATCATGACGATTGATCAGACATTAGATTGGGAAGAAAGTACATTAACGGCCTTTTCTGTGAATAACATGCCTGACACCCTTGGCGTTCTTCCAGCGCGATCGATCTATGATTACAATTCCCTGAACTATCTGCGTGCCCACGCAGAGATTGCCCGCAAGGCGCGCCTGCTGTCTTACAAGGTCTTTGGTATGGTGCCGCCGATCCCGGACAATAAGAACCGTAATATTTCAGACTGGGGCAAATAAGAAACCCGGCAACAGATTATCTCTGTTGCCGGGCTGTTTTCAAAAACCTGCAGTGTCAGCGCGGATCAGCGGCGACGGTCACGACGGCTGGTCATCGGCTGGAATGCAACGCCAACATGGGCTTCGCAATAGGGTTTGCCGGTTTGTGTTCCCAGGCCACAGAACCAGAATTCATCTGTTGCTGGGTCACCGATAGGCCATTTGCAGGTGCGTTCTGTCAGTTCCATCAGGGACAGTTTCTTTGCGCCTTTTTCAACTTCACGCACAGACGCCAAGGCTTCTGGGCTGATCTCATTTGCAGAAGGCTGCGGCGGCAGAGGCTGGCCCGCAGGAATGATTGCTTTGCGTCCGCCAGGCTGCACAACACGTGCAGGCACGGCACTGGTGGTGCCGGGCACTTCTTTAGCGGGTTCCGCAGCTTTGGGCTTTGCCGCAGCTTTGGGTGCGGCTGTGCGTGCCTTTGCGGCGGGTTTTGCAGCGGCCTCTTTCTTAGGGGCGGCTTTTGTGGTGCTTGCACGGTTAGACAGGCCAAGGCGATGCACCTTGCCGATGACTGCGTTACGGGTCACACCGCCAAGTTCCTTTGCGATGACAGAAGCCGACTGGCCTTCGCCCCACATTTTCTTAAGTACTTCGACGCGCTCGTCAGTCCAGGACATGCAGTCTTCCTTTATCATCGCGTGTATTGCGGGGCCTGATGTGCACCGTGGAATCGGCACAGCCTCAGGGGCCGCAGGAATTAGTGATCGCTTATTTTAGCGCGCTGGCTGGCGGATACAAGGACTCGGGGTGAAATTATATCACACTGCCTTTGCCCGCATTTCCCGAAAGAACAGGAAAAGCACGCCGGATAGAATAATGGCAGCCCCCAAAAGGCTGATCCGATCCGGTACGGCACCAAAGGCAAAATAATCCATAACGGTCGCAAAAGGCAGCGACGACAGGGAAACGGAAATCACAAAACTGGCTTCGGCACGGCGCATCGACTGGATAAAACAGGCCTGCGCACAAATCATCGTAGCGCCCAGCGCTGCCATAAGAGCCCATTCACCGGGCGCGGGCGCCGACCAGACAAAAAAGGCAGCACAGCTGGCGATGCACAGGCCGATGCCATTGTTGGTCAGAAGAATTTGCAACGGTTCCTGGCGGCCACTGAGGCGTTTGATCAGAATAACTTCGAAGCCAGTGATCACGGCAGAGGCCAGGGCAAACAGCGCGGCAGGTTGAAAGCTAGCCGCAGATGGGCGCAGCAGAATCAACGCACCACAAAAAGCAATCATTGCCGCCAGCCAGCGCCAGGGCCCCACACGTTCCCTCAACAAGGGGATCGCGAAGATCATAGCGAAAACCGGGTTTAGAAAATTAATCGCCTGGGCATCCGGCAATGGGATCCAGATCAGGGCGGTGAAGGCCAGGGTAATACCCGTCCAGCCTGCGGTGGTACGCGCGATGTGCAAAGGAAGTTCCAGCGGCCCGAACTTTGGCCGCAACACAGTTACCGTCAGAGCGATAGTTAAGAACGCAAAGGCAAACCGCCCGAAACTGATCTGAAAAACATGCAATCCATTGCCATCGGGTGCGAACACGCCCTGCCCAAGGGTCTTGGCCAGGATGCTTGTGCCGGCCAACAGGAAAGACGCCAACAGCATAAACAGAACAGAGGCAAGTTGCGGAGAGATACGGGAAGGCATGCAAGAACTTTCATCAAGTGTTCCTGTTTTGTATCCATCACATCCTGAAACACAAGGCCCGTTACAGGCGATCTGCAAAATTTCCTGACATGAATGGCGATGGGAATGGTTACAGGTTCATGGAACCTACACTTAGGCCTTGCGCGCAATAATCTGAACCGGGGCAATCGCACCGCTTTGTACATTTGCGTGCATATTGCCCAACTTATCTTTGGCATTGGTTCCCATCAGAATGTGCAACCCCAACGGTGGCGGGCCTTCTGTCTGAATGCGGGTTTTGATGCGTTCAAAAAACGTCAGGGCCAGATCTGCTTTTGAAACAGGCGGATCCACTTCGAACCCCGCAGCCTGCAACAAATCCGTGTATTTTTCAGGGGTGGCGAGGAAGGATGTGTCTTCAGTCTCAGCCCAGGCAACCGGATATTGTATGGATCCGCTGTTCAGTTGCATCACATCATAAATTGCAAAACACCCACCGGGCCGCAGGGCCCTATACGCATGACGAAAGACAGCAGGCTTGTCTTCAATGTTCATGCCTACATGCAGCATAGTCGCATGGGTAAAGCTTTCTGGGTTAAACGGCATATCAGTAGCGCTGGCCGTCTGTAGGGTGATCTGCCCCGCAAGCCCAAGCGCTTCATTCAAGACCGAGCCGGTTTTAATATATTCCTCTGTCAGGTCAACGCCGGTCACCTGTGCCCCATGGGCGCTGGCGATGTAACGTGCTGTCCCCCCGAGACCGCAGCCGATATCCAGCACATGGCTTTCGCTGTTCAGATCCATGGCTTCTGCCAGCGCGGTTGTAGCGACACGTCCACCCATATGAAATTCGTCAATCGCGGCGAGCACTTCAATGATTTCCGCCGGCGTTCCGGCTTTCAATGCCGTCAGCCCGGCTTGCACGGCCTCAAGAAGATTGCCATGCGTGTAATGCGTGCTGACTTTTGCTTCTGTTTCGGACATCTCGGCCCCCCCCGATTGCATTCCGCCATCTCGTATAACACATTTGGGATGATTTATCGAACCGGCGCTACAACATTTTTACACGCCAACATTTACGTCTCAGCACTGATCTGAATTGATACCATCGATCGCTTTGGCCAGTTTCACCAGATCTGCTTCATAAAAACCGGCGGCATTCATACAGTTGGTTTCCAACATGCGCAGCCCATCTGCCGTTCTACAAACATCAATAACATAGGCTAGGGCGTAGCCGGGATTGGCATCTACCAGCATCTGCGCAAACTCTAGGGCATCGGCGTCAATTTCATGGCGATATATCACCCGTGCCCCGTCTTTATACAAAGACCAGGTGATGATCTTTCCTTCCACCGCCCAAAGCCGCCATTCCTGAAGAATATGCGCAGGCTGCGTCAGCATCAGTTCCGTATCATGACGCAATGATCCAATTGGAATTTCATCTTTTTCTAGGGTCAGGACACGTTTTGCCAATGCGATAATCTCATTGGAAGACCGAACCCCTCCTGGAATCTCCTTATTGTCCTCGATGGGTCGTATAAACCAAAGGCGATCATTATCTTGCAGTTTTTCAGGAATATCGGACAACTGAACGAAAACCGCATCCGCACCATTCAGCATATATGCCTTCCATGCCTCTTCCTGCACAAATGGGGATACCCTAAAGATACCAGGTGTCATGGAGTGTCGCGCCGCATATTTCCACAAAGCATAAGAACCGAACATGACCGTGTTGCTGGCATGGTTGAGATCTGGTTCGGGAATAAGGTCACCAACAAAGGGAATAACTTTATGCCAGCTATAGCGGATGCCCAGATGATCCAGGGCGCGCGCGAGTTTGTGATTATCTTCGAAGTCTTGGAGTAGCCACTGCATCACATCTCAACTTTCACATATTTACCCATGGCGATTTGCTAACAAGTAAGACGCGGGACCACAATATGGATCAAACCTAGTCTCTAGCTTTGTTCCTCTATTGCAATCGCTCATTGAAATATGATCTTGCATCCGCCCTTTCTGCCCGCTACTGAAATCCTATGAACGCAATGAATATCTCATCCGTCCTCCGACGACGCTGATTTAACCGGGCCGCTGGCCCTAGGGTTTTCCTGTGAAAACCTGCTTCATCTGCGCAAAATGCGCGCAACCCCCTTAAACATCTCTGAATAAAATTGACATGGCCCCCGGGGTTTGGCAGCAATTGCTTTTCGCAGCCTCAAACCGGACCATCTGAAAGAGGAAACATCATGATCCCCTCCGTTTTGCCGACCTATGCACGTGCACCGCTGTCCTTTGTAAAGGGCGAAGGCTCTTGGCTGATTGAGGCAGATGGCCGACGTTTTCTTGATCTGGGCGCTGGCATTGCCGTAAATGCGCTGGGGCATGCCAACCCCGCGCTTGTCGAAGCCCTGACCGATCAGGCGCAAACGC
>NZ_JBMYXF010000021.1:0-46226 GCF_049608145.1 Halocynthiibacter sp. | reverse complement strand
AAAACCGGAAAACCGGAAAACCGGAAAACCGGAAAACCGGAAAACCGGAAAACCGAAAAACCGGAAAACTATAATAGTGAAAGCCACATCCATGCGGTCAGCACGCAGGCGGCGGTGGACAGCAGAACAGATGACGCTGCAACACGTTGCGCACGGCCATAAATCGACGCGAAGACATAAGCGTTAATACCCGGGGCCATAGCGCTTGTCAGGACCAGAGATCTGAACATTTCTGAGGGCAGGTCGTGGGTGCGGCCAAGGATCCAGGCCAAGGCGGGGTGCATAAACAGCGAAATTGCACAGACATATAGGATTACCCGCATATCGCCTTCGGGTTTATATTGTACCAGCACACCCCCGAGGCCAAACAGGGCCGCGGGCAGGGCGGCGCGGATCATCATATTGATTGCATCCGTCAGGGCAGTGGGGAGAGCGATGCCAGTAAAATTCACGAAAAAACCAAGCGTAATCGCAATCACCAGCGCGTTGCGGAACATAGCGTTTAGGATGGCCTTTAGCGTGTCGCGGGGACGCCCCCCCCGGTTGCGCACGATTTCCATCGCAGTGACGCCGATACCGTAACAGAAGGGGGCGTTGAAGGCGATGATCATATAGTTTGGGCCGAGGGCGGCTTCGCCAAAAGCCCGTTCGGTAATGGGCAGGCCGAGCAAAACGGTATTTGCAAACATGCAGCCAAAGCCGATAACAACGCTGTCTTCCCAGTCCCGCCCGAAAATATAGCGTGCGCCCAAAAGGCCCGCGACAAACCCAGCGCCGGATGCCCCATAGTAGGATAGCAAAAGGCCTGGTTCGAACTGCTGATCCAGATTCAGCGTGGCGATGGCGCGAAACAGCAGGCAAGGGATGGCAAATTGCTGGGTGAATTTCATCAGCCCTTGCACGCCTTCGGGTGAAAATAACCCGCGCCAGACTGCGACATAGCCAAACCCGACGACCAGAAAAACCGGTAAGATAACGTCGAGCAGGGCCTGCATTATCGGCCGTCCGGATCGGGGAGGGTCAGCACCATGCCGTCATAGGCGGCGCTGATGTGATCGGGGGTTTCGGCCTCGACCGTCGCATAGTCAAGATCAATGTGCATATTGGTCAGAACCGCCTGTTTCGGCTGCATGTTCTCGATCCAATCCAGGGATTTTTCCATGTGGATATGGGTCGGATGTGGATCGCGGCGCAGACAGTCCAGCACCCAGATATCTAGGTCCTGCACGTGCTCCCAGGCCTCTGGGTACATGTCAGACACATCTGGTAGGTATGCAAGGTTGCCGATGCGGAAACCATGGGCGTCAATACGCCCATGGGCCACAAGGAAAGGTGTGAACGTGATTTTACCTCCGTCACCATCGACAGTGATCGGGCCGTTGATCAGGTTCAAGTCAAGGATTGGCGGATAGGAAGATCCTTCCGGTTGCACAAAGACATAGGCAAATTTTTCTATCAGCTGGTCAGTGGTGGTCTGATCAGCCCAGACGGGCAGGCGCTGTTTCAGATTGTAAACCACCACACGCAGATCATCGATGCCGTGGATATGATCGGCATGGGCATGGGTGAAGATCACGCCATCCAGTGACCCGATGCCCGCAGACAGAAGTTGTTCCCGAAGATCGGGCGAGGCATCAATCAGCACGCGGGTTGTGCCGTTTTCAGTCACGCGTTCCACTAGCATGGAACAGCGGCGGCGGCGGTTTTTGGGATTGTCCGGATCGCACTGGCCCCATTCGCCACCGGGTTTATCAGACAGACGTGGAACGCCGCCCGACGATCCGGTGCCAAGCAGGGTGAAGCGCAGTTCCGCCATTACGCCGCTTTCCCAATGGCAACGGCCCGCGTGAAGATGCGTTCAAAATTGGCTTCGGTCCGGACAGCGAAATCGGCGTAATCCAAACCAAATACCTCTGCACCAATTCGACCTGTATGGGCGGTATAGGCGGGTTCGTTCCGTTTGCCACGGAAGGGTGTTGGCGCAAGATAAGGTGCATCTGTTTCAAGCAGCACACGATCAACGGGGACGGCTGCAAAAATATCGCGGACTTCCTGGCTGTTCTTGAACGTCGCGATACCGGACATGGACAGATAGAACCCCAGATCGATGGCAGTTTTGGCCAGTTCCGGGCCGGAACAATAGCAATGCATCACGCAGTCATAAGCGCCTTTGGCGTGTTCGTCAGACAGGATGCGGGCCATGTCTTCATCTGCGGCGCGGGCGTGAATGATCAGGGGAAGTTTTGTCTGACGGGCTGCTTCGATATGGATCAGCAGGCTTTCCTGCTGGATCGCTTTGCTTTCGGCTGTGTAGTGGTAATCAAGACCTGTTTCGCCGATACCTACGAATTTGGGATGTGCCGCCAGCGCGACCAGGTCTTCAACGGACACCAGTGGTTCGTCAGCCGCGCTCATCGGGTGGGTGCCTGCGGCCCAGTAAACGGGGGCGTAGGTTTCGGCAATCGCCTTCACCTGATCGACGTTTTTCATTTTTGTGCAGATGGTGACCATGCGCTGAATGCCTGCGTCCTGCGCACGGGCGATGACATCAGGCAATTCTTCTGCGAAATCTGGGAAATCCAAGTGGCAGTGGCTGTCGGTTATTACGGGCGTATCGGTCATCATTTATCTCGTGGCATGTTTCGCGGCAAGC
The DNA here is from genome assembly GCF_049608145.1 of Halocynthiibacter sp. Lineage (NCBI taxonomy): Bacteria > Pseudomonadati > Pseudomonadota > Alphaproteobacteria > Rhodobacterales > Paracoccaceae > Halocynthiibacter > Halocynthiibacter sp. The sequence continues at coordinate 43,573 of NZ_JBMYXF010000021.1, read as the reverse complement.
GCGTCAATTTTCAATCCCATATCCAGCAGCAAGGCCGCTGGGTCAAGGTTCACGGCCTTTCCGTGGCGTGCGCGTGCACCCAGTTCCTGCTGGGCTTCCGCCCAAGCACGACCTGCATGCGGATTGGGGGACAGGCGAGTCAGGGTTGCGGCCTCACCATTGCAGGCTTCATGGGCGGGAGGACCTGCAACACCGGCGCGGGCCAAGCGGGCAATGAAGAAATCCAGCAGGCGCAGCAGCAGATCGAAATGATCGGCGTTTTTAACACCAGCGGCACTTTCTGCAAGGCGTAGAATGCCCGGACGATCAATGCCAGGACAGGTGCCAAACAGTGCCACGATATTGTGGTAAGCTTCCATACCGCCAAGGTTCAGGAGACGCAGGGCGGTGCCCGCAGAACCACCGGCAAGGGTGGCAAGCGCTTCGGTGCTGGCCGGGATTTCTGTGCCTGTCTCTGTTAGGGCCTGCGCCATATCCGCAGGGTTCAGTGGATGCAGGCGCAATGTCTGACAACGGGAACGGATCGTCGGCAGCAGGGCAGAGGGCTGATGTGAAATCAGCAGCAGCGTCACATCGGCGGGCGGTTCTTCCAGCAGTTTCAATAGGGCGTTTGAGGCTGATGTGTTCATCTCATCGGCACTGTCGACAATCACCACACGACGTCCGCCATCGGCAGCGGACATCATGAGGAAGTTCTTCAGTTCACGCACTTCATCAATGGTGATGACCGTTTTATGTTTGTCTTTCTTATGGTCCCAAGCCCGACGCAGAAGTTTCAGGCGGGGTTCGGACAGGGCCGCGATCCGTGCGGCAACGGGGTGGAATTCATCGACGTCGAGGTTTTCTGGTGTAGCCGGGGTAAGATCTTCGCCAAACAGTCCGCCGCCAGCATCCGCGTTCACAGGTTGTGTCAGCAGGAAACGCGCCATACGCCATGCAAGTGTTGCCTTGCCGATGCCCTGAGGACCAGTGATCAGCCAGGCATGGTGCAGATGACCAGCGTTAAAGGCTGTTAGAAATTCATTTTCGGCACTGGCCTGTCCAAACAGGATCTGCGTTTCGCGCGGGTGTGGGGCACCTTCAACGCGGTCGGCTTCGGGGATGTTGTCGTCTTTCATGCTGCCCCCGCTATGCGTGCCTGCACCACGGCCAGAATGTCTGAAGCCACGGCATCCATATCCTGTGCGCCTTCAATGATTTCGCAGCGGTCAGGGAATTCCTGTGCCAGTTGCAGAAAGCCCGCGCGCATTTTGGTCTGCAGATCTTCGCCAAAGCCTTCAAAGCGTTCCTCTGATGTCTGGCGGGACAGGGCGCGGGACAGGCCGGTGGCTGGATCCATATCGACGATGATGGTCAGATCCGGTTCACGTCCGATCATCAGGCTGTGCAGTTGATCAACGACACCGCGCAGATCGCCGCGTGAAATGCCCTGGTACATGCGGGTACTGTCTGCGAAGCGATCACAAATGACAATCTTACCGGCCTCAATCGCGGGGGTGATTGTCTTTTCCAGATGATCACGACGCGCGGCAGTGAACAGCAGAATTTCGCTTTCTGGGGACCAACGATCTGGATCGCCTTCTAGCACCAAAGACCGGATTTCTTCGGCCCCGACTGATCCGCCGGGTTCGCGTGTGTGCACAACCTCATGACCGAGATCGCGCAAAGTGGTGGCAAGTCGTTTGGCTTGGGTCGATTTGCCCGAACCGTCAATGCCTTCGAAACTGATGAAAATGCCTGTGTTCATATGGGTTCAATACAGGGGAAAAAGGGTGCTGACCAGAGGCAGCGACGGCGATCAGCCCGCGGGGGCATCAGACGTAAGGAAGCGACGGATCAGAACCGTTGCGGCGGCTTGCATACGTACAATAACACCGCCCTGGGGGACATCGCTTTTTGCCACCAGCGGGATCTGTGCATCGGGCAGACCATTGCGGGTTACAACAAGGGTTGCGACTTCCTGACCGGCTGTTAAGGGCGCTTCCAGTGGGGCGTTATATACAACCTGGGCCTCAACCGCGCCTGCGGATTGTGTGGCTGGGATCAGTACATTGGTGTCACGTGCAGCGACAAGGGCCACATCACGTGCAGCCCCCATCCAGACATTTGCCCGAATGACTTCCTGACCTTCTTCCAGCAGGGCCTGTTCGCGGAACTGACGGAACGCCCAGTTCACGACGGATTCTGCTTCTTCGGCGCGTTCACGTTCAGACTGCAGACCGGTGATCACAAATATAATCCGGCGTGTCCCCTGAACAGCTGATCCGACAATGCCGTAACCTGCTTCGTTTGTGTGACCGGTTTTCAGCCCATCAGCGCCGATATTTAAACGCAGCAGAGGGTTGCGGTTAAAGCGGTTGTCCGGTGCGCGCCCGTCAAAGGCAAATTCACGTTGGCCAAAATAACCGTAATATTCGGGGAACTCGGTGATCAGGCGTTTCGCCAATGTGCCGAGATCACGCATGCTCATCCGTTGGCCTGGGTTGGGCCAGCCAGAAGCATTAGCGAACATCGAATTGGTCATGCCAATGGCTTTGGCACGTTCATTCATCATGCGTGCAAACCCGTCTTCGGTGCCGCCAAGACCCTCCGCAATGGCCACGCAGGCATCATTGCCAGACATGACGATAACGCCCTGAATCAGCTCTTCGACAGTGGGGCGATCCCGTTCGTTCAGGAACATGGTTGATCCGCCCATGCCCGCAGAACGCGCGGAAACGCTGAATTGGGTGCCCATGGTGACGCGGCTATCACGCAGCGCTTCGAACAGCATATTCAGGGTCATGAGTTTTGACATCGATGCCGGGGGCAGGGCGACGTCGGCTTGTTTTTCAAACAAAACCGTGTCGGTTTTGACATCATAGATCCATGCAGCCGTGGCGCGGGTATCAAGCGTGGAAGCCGTTTGCGCCTGCATTGGCAAAGCCGCGCTGATCATGATGATTGCCAGTGCGAACAGATTTTTCACTGTGATTCGGAGGCGGTGGATTTTCCCTGTCATCAGATGTGTCCTCTCAGCGGCTGACGTAATAGGCGTCGGCGAAGCCCAGTTCTTTAACTTTGTTCAGCAAATCACTGCGTTGCGCGGTGGTGGTGGCGGGCCCGACGACAACACGCCAGAATTCGCGGCCATTGGACGTGAGAGAACGCACATCAGATGACATGCCTGCGGTGCGCATGGCTGTGGCTGTGTTGTTGGCGTTTGCTTCGACACTGAAGATGCCGATCTGAATGAATGGCTTACTGACTGTGGAGGTCGTGGCAGCAGCGGCGACCGTTGCCGGGGCCGTTTCCGTTGCGCCATCAATTGCAGCGGCAGCGGCAGCGATCGGATCCAGCTGCGTTTCGTCGATGTCATCGGGTGCGGAAATGGCCGCCTGTTCCGGGGCAGATTCGATCTCTTCAACGATCTCTTCCCGGCGCAAGGCTACCACGTTCAATTGTGCAGGCTGCCCGGCCAGCATGCCAAGGGCGGCGGCCGCTTCGGATGAGACCTGAAATTCAGGACCTGGGCTTAGGCGTTCGCGGCGAAACAAGGCGCCGACGACAAATTTCCCATCATTTTCGTTGCGGATGATCACGCGGCCAGGTTCGCTGACATCGGCATGGGCGACCCAGACACCCCCTAGAGACGGACGCCCATCCCAGAGACCTCGGTCATTTTTCTGAAACACTTCCGGGGCTTCGACATCACGTTCCACGGTGCGCGTGACCGTTTCTTCGGCTGCAGTTTCCGCGGCAGGAGAATTGCGTGGTTTAAACGGGTTAAACCCTTCGCCGTCCTGACAGCCCGTGAGAACGGCTAAACTGCTGAGAATCATGACGGAAGTTCTTAAATAATATGATGTTTTCATGCCTGCCACTTTATTGCCCTCAACTGCCCCGTTATCGTATTGGAAATATGCTTCGCCTGAGACCATCTGAACGGGTCCATTTTTGTGTGCTGAAACATTTACCTGATACACCCGGACTTTAGGTCCCGATTACCGGGATAATAGCCAGAGGAACGGCCCTTGGAAACCCTTGCGACAGGCCGAAGTGAAAAACAGGCGTTTTTCCCCCTTGCAGTCCCCGAAACAGGACGCTAAATACTGCCGTGTCGGAGGAGTGGCAGAGTGGTCGAATGCACCGGTCTTGAAAACCGACGAGGGTTAACGCCCTCCCAGGGTTCGAATCCCTGTTCCTCCGCCATTTTCGCTTGTGGCATTCATCTTGTTGATATTTAGCTATTTTTGCTATTTTGAATGTGCTGCTGCAGGCTTTCACACACGCTTGCCACACACATTTGACCTCTGAAGCGCCCTTGATCGCACTTGGCCAACCCTGTTTCGAGCGTCACGTATGAAATACGTCTCGGGCAGGGGGCGTTCCGTGATGTCGATGGTTCATGCAACAAAGCTATCTAAGGGACAGCAGTATTGTCGCCGCCCTGAAATCACGCCAACCAGAACTGGCAGTTCTGCCAGTTGTGAGAGCGGGTACTTGTTTTCATTATGACGCCCAACACATCGGTCGGTGAAGTGGTTGATTGGGGGAACGATGAAACGTGAAGGAAATAAGAGAGAAATGGATCGCACTGATCAGGCGATCCTGAACGAGCTTTCTGAGAATGCGCGTATTCCCGTCGCGGAACTTAGCAAGAAAGTAAATCTGTCGAGAAATGCCCTGCGAAACCGCCTGAGCAAACTTGAAGCCGATTCAATCATCAAGAAATACACAATTGAAAGAGGGGCGCCTGGCCCCAACGATACCGGCACAATCGGAATAATCATGATTGATCGGCGTGATCGGATGCGCGGGGCTGACGTGACCTCTGCGTTGAAAAAAATACCAGAGGTGAAAACCTGCTTCGTACTCAGTGGACGCTTTGACCTGATTGTTCAGGTTGAGGTCGAAAGCGCCGAGCGACTGAAACAAATTTGTGCGGAGATCTGGGATCTTCCCGGTGTGCAAGACACCAGAACCTATTTCGCCCTTTCCACCATCATCGACCGCAGATGAGCAAATCGGCCAACTGCAGGGCAGACCGCGCAGTCTGAGGGGCAGATTTGGTCACACTGGTCTCTGTGCACTGAGCAGACTCTTGAACAAAATGACCACAAGATGGACACATACGAACGGAGAACAACCATGAAATATCGTCTCGCATTGATTGGGTATGGCGGCGTCGCCCGTGCACTTGCTGAAATTATCAAAGAGCATGGCACACGTTTGCGCCAGGAACATGATCTTGACCTTTCGATTGTTGCAGTGTCGGATATGCGTTTGGGTTCTGCCCAGGATGCGGCGGGATTGCCCCTTGACGATCTGGTGAACCTACCGTCGAGCGAAGGGGCATTGTCCGGTTTGCCAGGAGGATCTGACGCGGCAAACAACGAAGCGATCATTCGCAATTCAAATGCAGATATTGTGGTTGAAGCGACTTTCACCAACCCCAAAACTGGGGAACCTGCGCTAAGCCATTGTGAATGGGCGCGTGAAAGTGGGAAGCATTTGGTGACAACCAATAAGGGACCTGTCGCCCTTAAGGGTGGCCAACTCTACGATCTGGCAAAACGAAATCAGGTCGGGTTCGAATTTGAAGGCGCTGTCATGAGCGGAACCCCTGTTATTCGCTTTGCTAAAAAATGCCTTGCCGGCAACAAGATCACCGGATTTCGCGGCATCCTAAACGGCACAGCGAATTATGTCTTAGGTCTGGTTGAAGAAGGCGCAAGCTTTGATGATGCCATCAAACAGGCACAAGAGCTGGGCTATGCAGAAGCTGACCCGACTGCGGATATTGGTGGATCCGATGTTTTGATGAAAGTTCTCATTCTGTCAAATCAGCTGCTTGGTCATGGTGCGGATCACACAACATCTGTTTGCAACGGACTTGGTGATTTGACGGAAGAAGATGTGCGTTCGGCGCGCAATGATGGGTTTCGTTGGAAATTGATCGGAGAAGGGCGTCTAGATGATGCTGGCAATCCAGCGATTTCAGTACGTCCGCTGCGATTGCCCGAGACTGACGCATTGGCTAGCGTTTCCGGCCCGACAAATGCCGTGACGTTTGAAACTGACCTTTTAGGCGATGTCACTGTGACCGGTCCTGGCGCAGGCCGGATCGAGACAGGATTTGCCTTGCTTTCAGACATCATCGCCATCCAGGAAGCCAGTAGACCTGCACGGTTTGTTTCCAAGAACACCGAGGTGGCGTAATGGCTCATAATACGAAAACCATGGAGCCAGAGTTCACCTCATCCATCGTTAATCCGGCAACGGGTAAGGTGATGGCAACAGTTCCCATTGCGCTGGATCAGGATATTGAGAAAGCCGTCTGCGATGCGAAGCGCGGCAGAGCGATTGCAAAATCTCTTTCCCGAGCAGAGAGAGCGCGTGTTCTAATGACTGTTGCTGAACTTGTTCAAAGCCGTGCTGAAAAATTTGCCAAGACCATTGTGATGGAAAGCGGAAAAACCATTCGCCAAGCCCGCAAAGAAGTTGCACGCTGCGTGAACACACTGACGCTTTCTGCGGAAGAGGCGAAGCGACTGGCAGGGGAAGTCATTCCGTTTGATTCATTCGCAGGAAATGAAGATCGCGACGGGTATTTTCTGCGCGATCCACTGGGGATTATCCTTGCGATTACGCCGTTCAATGATCCGCTTAATCTGGTCGCTCACAAGTTAGGCCCGGCAATTGCTGCGGGCAATACGGTGATCTTGAAGCCATCATCGCTCACGCCACTGTCGGCATTGGCACTGACCGAATGCTTTCATGAAGCGGGCCTACCAAAGGAAGTGTTGTGCGTCGTCACCGGTGACGGGGCAACGGGCGATGTTCTTGTCCGTCATCCAGAAATCGCAATGGTTTCCTTTACTGGCGGTTCGCAGACGGGAGAAAAGATCACGCGTGCGGCAGGTCTTAAACGGATGTCGATGGACTTGGGGGGCAATGCACCGGTGATTGTTATGCCGGATGCTGATATTGCAGATGCGGTCGACGCCTGTGTTTCTGGTGCATTCTGGGCCTCAGGGCAAAACTGTATCGGTACGCAAAGAATTTTCTGTCATGGCGACGTCTTCGAGCAGTTTCTGACGCTCTTTAAAAACGCGACGGTGAACCTGGTGTTTGGCGACCCAATGGACGATATCACCGATGTCGGGCCTATGGCCTCTGCGGTTGAAGCGGAACGTATTGAATCTTGGGTCTCTGAGGCAATCGAACAGGGGGCGGTCCTGGTCACAGGTCACAAACGTGACGGCGCCTTTTATAGCCCAACCGTTCTGACCAATGTGCCGGAAAATGCGAGTGTTCGCTGCGAAGAGGTGTTTGCCCCGGTTGTGATCATCGAGGCTTTTGATGAATTGTCTGAGACGCTGAACAAAGCAAATCAGCCAGACTTCATGCTGCATGCCGGAATTTTCAGCAATGATTTGCGCGTCATTCAAACTGCGATCGAAACGCTGGATGTGGGGGGCTTGATGATCAATGACAGTTCAGATTTTCGGTTTGATGGCATGCCTTTCGGGGGATCTAAGCGCGGCAGCATCGGGCGCGAAGGTGTCAAATTCGCGGTCGAAGAAATGACGCAAACCAAAGTTGTCTGCTTTAGAAGACTTGCTGAATAAGGACGCAAAAATGACCGCATCCTTTGAATTGGCAACATGCAAAGACCAAGCGATTGCATGGCGGCATGACTTCCACATGCACCCGGAAATTGCGTTTCAGGAACATCGGACTGCGTCTAAGGTTGCCATGACTTTGCGGTCGTTTGGGCTTGATGTTGTCGAAGGGCTGGCCGGGACTGGCGTGGTGGGAACTTTAGCAGAAGGCGATGGTCCGTCCATCGCCCTTCGTGCCGACATGGACGCTTTGCCGATCATTGAGGAAAACACCTTTGCACATGCCTCGAAAACTCACGGGTGCATGCATGCCTGTGGTCACGACGGCCACGTTGCGATGCTATTGGCTGCGGCGGGTCATTTGGCGCAGACGCGGAAATTCAGGGGAACGGTTCACTTTATATTCCAACCCGCCGAAGAGAACGAAGCCGGTGCGAAAGCCATGATTGATGACGGTCTATTCGATCGGTTCAACGTGAATGCCGTATATGGAATGCACAATTGGCCGGGGCTTGCTGTTGGGGCGTTTGAGACATGCGAAGGGCCGATCATGGCGGCATTTGATAGGTTTGAGTTGGCAATCAATGGGCAAGGCACGCATGCAGCTATGCCCCATCTGGGGCAAGATGCGGCGCTATGTGCCAGTCAGCTTGTATCGGCATTGCAAACAATTGTCAGTCGCCGGCTCAATCCGATCTCGCCTGCAGTCGTCAGTGTTACCAAGATGCATGGCGGGGACACTTGGAATATCTTGCCCCAAAGATTCACCTTGGCTGGGTCGACGCGGCATTTTGATCCTGCGGTTCAAAATCAGATCGAGACTGAAATATACCGAATATCACAAGGCATCGCGATGATGGCTGATGTGGCGATTTCTTTTGATTACCAGCGCTTTTATCCCGCAACATTTAATTCCCCAGCGGAAACCACATTGGCGGGGCAGGCGGCAACTGCGCTGGTCGGGGCGCAAGCCTTCTCGGCAAATGCAGAACCATCACTTGGATCTGAGGATTTCGCGTTCATGCTTCAAAAGAAACCAGGATGTTATATGCGGGTCGGCAATGGTTCGGCCAACGGGGGGCGCAACCTGCACAGTCCGACGTATGACTTCAATGATGCGGCGTTGATGCCAGGCGCGGCGTATTGGGTGAAGCTGGTGGAGACATGTTTAGGCTGACGTAATACAGCATGTCATTTTACCTTTTCCACCCAATACAACATCAAACACCTAAAAGGCGTTCCGTCGTGAATTTTACGCCTCTTTTTCTAACATTTCCTGCATCATTTTCCGCATGATGAACTTCTGAGGTTTACCTGTTATTGTCATCGGAAGCTTGTCCACGATCCGGACATGTTTGGGGATTTTGTAATGTGCGATTTGTTCATTACAGAATTTCACCACGTCTTCAGAACACAGCGTTTCCCCTTCTTTCGTGACGATCCATGCACAGACTTGTTCCCCAAGCTTTTCGTGCGGAATCCCGAAAACCTGAACTTCGCTGACCTGTGGATGGCGATACAAAAACTCCTCGATTTCGCGAGGGTAGATGTTTTCACCGCCGCGAATGATCATATCTTTTACGCGGCCCGTAATGGTGCAAAACCCTTCTTGGTCGATCACCGCCAGATCACCTGTATGCATCCAGCCATCTTGAATACTTGCTTTGGTTTGCTCTGTGTCTTCCCAATATCCCTGCATCACGGAATAACCATGGGTGCACAATTCACCTTGTTCCCCTACGGGTAAAGTTTCGCCATTGGGGCCGATGATCTTTACCTCAAGATGTGGGTGCACACGCCCAACCGTTTCACAACGCTTGTCTGTCGCGTCATCAACAAAGCTTTGGAAGGAAACCGGTGAAGTTTCCGTCATCCCATAGCAAATTGTCACTTCGCGCATATTCATGTCACTGTTGACGCGCTTCATGACATCTACGGGGCAAGGCGCACCGGCCATGATCCCTGTGCGCAGAGACGACAGATCACGTGGTGTCTGGTCGATTTCTTGCAGCATGGCAACAAACATCGTTGGAACGCCATAAACGGCGGTGCAACTTTCTTTTTCCAGTGTCGCAGCGGTCTGAGCGGCGTCAAACCCTTCGCCTGGAAAGACCATTGTGGCACCCTTGCTGACCACCCCCAACACGCCCATGACCATGCCGAAACAATGATATAGGGGCACGGGAATGGCCAATCGGTCCTGGCATGTCAGGTTGATGCGATCGGTAACAAATCGGGCGTTGTTGACGATGTTATAGTGACTCAGGGTTGCGCCTTTTGGATTTCCCGTCGTGCCAGATGTGAACTGAACATTGATTGGGTCATTCGGTTTAAGCTGGGCTTCAAAAACGTCCAATTCTTGTAACAATTCCGGTGTTGCCAAACCAAGAAGGTCGTCAAAGCGTATCACCTTGCCTGGGGCTTCTTCGCCCATCACAATGACATGCTCAAGCATTGGGAGGCCATTGGCGCAAAGTGGGCCTGTTGTTGCTTGATCCAACTCAGGCGCAAGGGTTCGGATCATTTCAAGATAGTCAGACGTCTTGAAAGATCGCGCAAGAATCAAACCTTTGCAGCCAACCTTGTTCAGCGCGTATTCCAATTCGCTGAGGCGGTAAGCTGGGTTGATATTGACCAGAATGACCCCGATGCGCGCAGTTGCAAACTGGGTCAGAACCCATTCAAATCGGTTGGGCGACCAAATACCAAGTCGGTCACCTTTGCGAAAGCCCTTTGCCAGAAAACCCGCCGCAAGCCGATCGACCTCTTTGGAAAAGGCCTTATATGTCAGACGCAGATCTTGCTCAGGAAATACGACGGCCTCTTGGTCTGGATGTTGATCTACCGCCTGCGCGAGAAGCTCAGATATGGTTTGCACGACAAGTTTTGGCTCAAGCGGTCCTTTAACATGTGACATGCCATTTTCTGGAGCCAATGGAAGCGTTTGTTGCTCAGTCATTGTGAATATCCTTTACAATTCTTCCGCTCATCTGGGTGCATCAGTTGTTTTCTGATCCACCGCGGTGTTGCTTTCAAGAAAAGCAAAGAGCGCTAGATTGAATTCGTCTGGTTTGTTGAAAAATGGCGCATGCTTCCCACCTTGGATGTCCTGAGGCGCACCACGCCAGAGATTGCCGAATTTCAGACGGGCAATATAGGCATGGTTCAAAAAGGGATCATCGCTGCCATTGAAGATCGCAAAAGGGAATTTTCCTTCAGCCAACATGCGCATCTGACGGGGCCAATCCACTACGCCCAGTTTGGTCAGCGCATAAACCCGTGCCCGTCCGTCAGTTCGGCCCAAATTGCGGTGCAGAAAGGCGCTCTCTTCGGATATTGGCGCAGTTGCATTATCTGCATAGTCACGCGCTTCATGACGAGAGAAATACTGCTTACTGGCCAAAACAAGATGCCCATCAGGGTTGTAACCACGGCCAAAATCATCTGGCACCTTATTAAGTGGCGGTGTGCCAGCCAAGGCGACAGCGTTCACCTTCACGTTCTCACGCGCGGCAAGTTCTAGCGCCACATAGCCGCCCAAAGACCAGCCAAAGATACTGACATCTGTCACATCAAGGCTTGCAAGAACTTCCTCGCCGACCTCGGCATAGGCTGCGATGTTATAGGCCGTTTCCGGATCCGCATTGTCCGACATACCATGCCCAGGCAGATCAAATGCGATCACCCGATGCGTTTCAGAGAAAGCTTTAAATTGCTTGTGAAAGGCTTCTTTACAGGCAGAATTCCCGTGCACAAACAATAGGGCGGGCTTATCTACAGCGCCATTGTCAGCAACCGAAATAGCACCGTGACGCGTTTTAACAGAACGTTCAGTTGCTGTTGTCAAAGCCTCGCGGGCAGGACGTTCACGGCGACGCAGGGCAAGCAAGATACGGGTGCGAATTGTGTCTGCCAACTCGCGGATTTCTTGCAACGCGGCCCACAACCCACCGGGGTAAAACACAACAACCAGAATGATCGCGACAGCAATGATGATATTCTGCCAGGCGCCAAAACCTGACAGCCATTCGGTTAGAACTGATATGGCAAATGCGGCGATTACAGGTCCCCAGATCGTACCTGTTCCGCCCACAAGCATGATCGACAGAAGGATCGTCAAAAAGCCCATGCCAAATGCATCTGGCGAAGCCACGCGCAGATAAGCTGCATAGAAAGCGCCAGCCATCCCTGTGAAAATAGCACTGCACATTAGTGTCAATGCGCGTGTGCGAGCTTCAGAAACGCCGCGAGCAATCGCATAGTATTTGTTGTCGCGCAAAGCCACGATGGAACGCCCAAGCCGGGATCGTGTTAGAGCATAAAGGAACCCGATATTGGCCACCAAAAGCACCAAGCCGACGAAATAATATCCGATGCGCCCATCTTTGGTCAGGCGATAGTCCCCAATTTTTAGGGTTGGAAGTGTGACCATGCCGGATGTCCCGCCGGTCACATCAGACCAGGACACGATGATCAGATAGATAAGTTGGGTGAAAGCAATGGTAACCAAGATGACGTATATGCCGTCCAGCCTGAGCACGGGAAAGGCGATCAAGAGCGCCACAATCGACGCCACGAGCCCGCCAGCAGGGATAGCAAGCCAAGGTGACAGTCCCAATGTTTTGGCAAGGATCGCATAAGTGTAGATGCCGACGGCAAACAGGGCCACATGCGCAAAGTTGAACAACCCGCCATATCCAAGGCTAAGATCCCAGCTGGTCGCAACGATGGCAAAGACAAACGCCAAGATCATCACATGTCTGAAGTAGGTTCCTTCAAAGAAGAACGGAAAGGCGACAAGAAGCCCAAGGGCGCCAATGATAGGCAGCAAGCCCTGTGTCTTGTGAAGAGGTGGATCATAACGCATTAGAGAGTCCTCTGATGTTTACCGAACAGGCCTTCAGGCTTGATCAGGAGTACGACAATCATGGTGAAGAACAGCACCGCCGGAGCCATGTAGAGGCCAACGAAATAGACCGAGAAAGCCTCAAGCAGGCCAATGATAAAGGCGGCATAGATCGGGCTTGAGAAACGCGCGACCCCACCAAAAATCACCACGATAAGGGCCTTCATCAGGGGTTCTGCCCCCATGGCTGGGTTCATAAATCGGATGGTTCCGACAAAAACTCCGGCCAGTCCGGCGGTCACGGCGGCCAAGCCAAAAGCCGTTGCAAAATATAGGGGAACATTCAGGCCCAGCAGTTGCGCGGCATCGCGATTTTGCGCAACAGCGCGCATGGCACGACCCGCGCGGCTTTTCTTTAAGAACAGCCCAAGGCCAATCAGAATGGCCATCACAAGCCCCAGAAGAAGCAATTCACTGACTGCAAATTGCAGACCAAAGAGATGCGCTTTGCCTGTTGTCAATTGTTCGATCTGACGTGACCGTGGGCCCCAGATCAACAGCAAGCCGTTTTCAATGATGGCAGAGCCGGCCAATGTGGTGATGACAGAAATCAACACAACATCGGCGCGCCGTTCAAACGGTTTTACGAGAAGGAAGTGAATGACCACGCCAACGGCAAACATAACCACACAAGTCAGCGCGATTGCCGGTGCCATAGGTAAGCCAAGCGCATCGGCATTGCTGAATTGCCAGGCGACATAGGCACCCAAAGCGATGAATGCCCCATGGGCAAAGTTGAAAATCCCAAGTGTGGTCCAAACCAGTGAAAGGCCCGTCGCCATCAGCGCATAAAGCGCGCCAAGAACAAGACCACCCTTCAAGATCGCAGCTAAAGTAACGATATCCATTAGTGATGCTCCCCAAACAAAATGACCATCAATTCGTCATGGTTGGGCATTTCTTCACGGCTCATTCGGCCAGAGATCCGTCCATGATCAAAAAGATAGAGTGTGTCGATGATTTGCTCGAGAAAGGCGACATCTTGGTCGATCAAGATGATCGGAAGCCCGGTTTCCCGAACGCTTAGAACCGCGTCGCAAAGTTCTTGTCTGATCTTTGGGGACAGTCCCAATGTTGGCTCATCTAGGATAAGCAGTTTAGGTGCTGACATAAGCCCCGCGGAAACTGAAACCATCTGCCGTTCACCACCAGACAGGAACCGGATTTTATGGGTCCAACGTTCCGCAAGACGCGGGAAAAGCTCTTTGACCTCAGCAAGCGACCAACCTTTGCGCCCCATGGCGGCGGTGCCTGAAATGGATAGGGTTTCTTCAACCGTCAGTTCCGGAAACAACAGGTTCCCCTGTTGAACATGCACAAGTCCAGCACGCGCCACATTCTTGGGATCCATCCGACGACGCGTGATGGCGTCATAGTTGAAATTGCGCCACTTGCGACTGCCGCGTTCGCCTTTTTTATTGAGGCGTTCATTGCAGAAAAAAATGTCCCCGGCCCATGGGTCAATCAAACCGCTCAGGGTTTTCAGGAGCGTCGTCTTGCCGTGGCCATTTGGCCCGAAAATGCCAATGGATTCACCGGCAGCAACTTGCAAGGTTACATCCTGAAAGACCTGTGTCGGTTCATAACCGCCTGACAAAGATCGGATGTCTAAGATTGGATCAGGCATGTGCGCCTCCCAGATATGCTTCGATGACTTGAGGGTCTTGCGTCACTTCGCCAGGCAATCCGTTCGCGATGACCTGCCCTTGATCAATGATGAGAAGCTGATCGCTGACCTCCATCAACAGGGCCAAGACGTGTTCGATCAAAACGATGGTCACGCCGGAGGCTGAAACCTCCAGAATGATCTCTTTCATGGCGTCGATTTCCGGGCCTGTCAGGCTTGAGGCCGGTTCATCCATCAAAAGTACTTTAGGCTTCAACGCCAAAGCCGACGCAATCATTAACTGCTTACGATAAAAAACTGGTACCGAGCCGGCTTTGACGTTGTGCATTGTTGGCGGAAAGCCAACAATCTCTAGGGCCCTTTCGGCGCGGGCCACTTGTTGCGAAAACCCAAGTTTGGGTGAATGACTTTCAACTGCGACCAACACATTGTCGATGCAACTGAGGCTATCAAAAACATTTTCACGCTGAAATGTCCGCGCGATTCCCGAAAGGCTGATCGCATGCGGGCTGGCTTTTTGCATTTCTTGCCCATCAAGCAAAACCGTGCCGTGGGTTGCCCCAAATGGCACACGCGTGATGACATTGAACAGTGTGCTTTTGCCGCTGCCATTGGGGCCTGCGATACCAAATATCTGGCCGGATTTGACATCAAAGCTGACATTATCCACGGCTTTCAAGCCGCCGAAGTGCTTCGAAATGCCTTGAATACTGAGACGAGGATTTTCCATCGGGGTTCCTGCAATTCTGTAAGTTATTCGCGAGGATGCACCTCAGCTGAATGAAATGCGTTCACCACAGGAAGAGAGGGGGTGGTGAACGCTTTGCGCTACAAAGGGGGTTTGTAGCTAGGGAGACTTCATTGCTCGGCTGTCACCCAAGGTGGCAGGCGGAAGTCACCATTCGTGTATTGCTCAGGGCCAACCAGAACACGTTCCCCTTCCCAGATCTGCCAAAAGCTGACTGGAATATGATCGTTGCTTTGCAAGGCAACGTGGGTTTCGGGATTGAATTCGATATTGCCAGCAACCGTTTCGACCTGGGTTTCACCAATAGCTGTGCCAATGGCGTCATGATCTGTTGGATCACCCACTTGTTCCAGGGCTGCAAAATACATGTTGGTCATCTCATAAAGACCAACACCATAGGCACCGGATTCAAGGTCGAACTTATCCTCATAGGCCGCCAACAAGTCCTGCGCGCGGGGCCATTTAGGCGAGTCGAGCGGACCATTGATCAGATTATAAAGCACGCCGGTAGATTGCTCGCCGGTGAGGTTAATAAATTCTGGAACTGATGGGGCATATTGCAAAAACATCAGGCTATCGGTCGGGTTCTCAAGAAACTGCTTAAGAAACAGCGCTGAGTTGCCTGGGATATAGTCTGTGTTGACGATCAAATCTGGGTTGGCTTCTGCAACCTTCGCCAGGATCACTTTCCAATCGCTCACTTCACCGAAGGGAACCAATTCATCGACAACAACGTTCCAGCCACCTTCAGAGAAATCAGTTTTCATGCCCTCAGAGATGGTCCGGGAATAGGGGTTGTCCGAACTGATAATCGCAACAGTTTTGTCATCGATGATGAACGTACCGCTTTCGCCGATCGCTTCCACCATGGGGCGGACATCGGTTTCGTAGCCTTTGAACGATGCAGTGTAGGACCAGCAACAATTGTAATACTCAGGGTCTTGGCTGACGATGGCCTCAAATCCTGGGCTTGGTCCGGCTGCGATGTACGGCATGTTTTCTTCGGCCATCAGATCGACCTCAAACATGGACAGGCTAGCGTACCCGGTCAGGATGACCTCAACTCCATCTGTTCCTAGCAGGCGTTCAACCGCGCTGGAAACATTTGCTGCGGAATGATCCTTTACGTCGGCCACTTCGATTTCAAAGGTATGACCTGCGACGCCGCCATTTGCATTGGCTTCCTCAACGGCCCATTGAACGCCGCGGATGAACTCCTCCCCATCCGAAGCTGTGGCACCGCTCAAGGGGGCGAGGACACCGATTTTGACAACATCAGCACTTGCCACCCCTGCGCAAAGCGCAAGCGCTGACGCCGACATGAACATCCGTAGACTAAGTGGTTTATGCATTTTTTCCTCCCGAAAATTACCTGTTGAGTATTCGGCGGGAAGAGGCTTGCAGCAACTGGTAGATCTACTAGTTCTGCATATCTGAAAAGATTACCACGCAAAAAACAAACTGATGTGCTATGCCCTAAAGTATGAAAAAAATCGGAGATATCGACTTCACACCCGAGTTGCTTGGTGTTGACGCCCAAGCGGCCCAAGAAGAGATTCGTGCCTTTTTGGACGGGCTGGGGTTGAGCGATTTCAGTTTTGCTATCACATCCCAAGGGGTGAACGCGCCGGTGAACCCAGGTTTTGAGTTGGAAACAACATATGATCCCGAGTGGGAAGAGCGTTACCATCAGAAACGTTATGACACGATCGACCCTCTCATTCAAAAATCCAAACTTGAACGGCGTCCCTTTTTTTGGGGTGACGGCGAATTTCTGAAACGCCTGACCAAACGTGAACACCATTTCTTTATGGAAGCGCGCGAATTTGACGTCAGGGTGGGATGTTCATTTCCAATACGCGAACGCGATGGAACGGTGGGGCTGGTGACATTCACGGCCAACGACGAGGACACACTCAAAACCGTCTTTCGCGAAAACGGCACCAAGCTGTTGCTTGCATCGCATCAAATTATGGATCTTCTGTCCCAACCTTATGAAACCACGGAGCAGGAGAACCCCCTTTCCCTTCGAGAGCGAGAAGCTTTAATTTGGGTGGCACAAGGACTGACAAGCGAAGAGGTCTCAGACAAGATGTTCATCTCGGTTTCTGCGGTGAATTTCCATTTGAACAACTCAACCCGCAAGGTCCACGCGCGAAACCGTCACCACGCAGCTTTGATCGCACTTCAAAACCAGTTCATCTAGGCTCAGGATACAAAACCAGAATATGACGGTTGCGGCGCGCGCGCCGGCGGAGAGGAATACCCTAGGGCATCAGTCGTAACGAGTGGCCACGCGCCGCCAATATTCCAGACGGCCAAACATGATCTCAATCCCATTCGGTCTTTTGTAGCGACGCTTATCGTACTTGATGGTTTTCTCGGGTGTCTCCCGGCTAGGGATACAAGGCGTTCTGCCTATATCTACTATGGCTTCACGGAACCAATTCGCATCACAGCCATGGTCCCCGAGCAGCCAGTAAAGATTGCCAATAAAAACCCCTCAATTTGGGAGTTTGAAACACACAGATCCTACGGCTTCTAGTGACTTAATGGCTCCTGAGTCTAAGGGCACTTCATATAGCGTAAATTACTCGCTTACTCTGAGGTTGGTATGAGCCCTCGTTCTTCCAGGACTTTGCGGGCAATGCGGAAACACTCAACACCCTGTGGCACGCCACAGTAGATTGCGATCACGTGGATGGCGGCGCGGATCTCTTCCATGGTGCAACCATTGGTGATCGCCCCATTCAGGTGCAGTTCCCATTCGTGCATTTTGCCAAGTGCGCCGATCATCGACAGGTTCATCAAGGAACGTGTTTTGACATCAATCGCCTCATCGCCCCAGCCAAAGCCCCAACACCATTCGGTCATGGCTTCCTGAAACGGGCGGTTGAATTCATCTGCTGCGGCAAGGTTCTTCTCGACGTATTCCGCGCCCAGGGTCGCTTTGCGTTTGGCAAGGCCGGTTTCAAATTTATCGGTCATGGCGTGTCCTTTCAATCCAGCGCTTCGATTAGCGCGATATCTGCAGTGCATGCATCGGCGCGCGCGGCACGGGCTTTGCGATACATGTCGGAGGCGTAGCAGGCGCGGGCGGCGTCCATGCTGGGGAATTCAATGATCACACGCCGTTCCCAGCGGGTGCCCTCCAAGGTTTCCGCATCGCCACGAGCAAGAAAACATGCGCCGAATTCGGCAAAGGCTGCAGGCGCAATGGCTTGGTAGCCTTTATAGGCGTCCGGGTCGGTGACGGTGACATTGGCGATCCAATAGGCTTTGGGCATGTCAGGTGCTTTCTTCTTCGGCCAACACGCGTTCTGCGATCGTGGCGGTATCGTTCAGATGGGCGTGCACGGCGGCCTGGGCTGCATCTGCATCGCCCGAGGTTATGGCATCGCAAATCGCTTGCATATGCGATGGGCCGGGTTTTGCGCGATCCGATGTGGCAAGGGTCAGCATGCGAAGGCGGCTGATGCGGCCATTCAGACGTTGCACGATGTCCCAGGCCACGTGATGACCGGCACCTTCAAAGATCTCGGAATAAAAATCAGCGGTTGCACGGAACAAGGCACCGGGGGTTTTATCGGAGAACCCCTGTTTTAGATGGGTCAGGGCGGCCTGAAGGGATTGCGCGCGCTCGGGTGTGATCTGTGTTGCACAGGTGCGGGCGGCGGCGGTTTCAAGCATGCGGCGGATTTCGTAAATTTGGCGCGCGTCTTCCCAGTTCATCAATGCAACAATTGGGCCGCGCCCAGGCAGGATTTCCACCAGACCTTCGGCCTCAAGATAGCGGATGGTTTCGCGAATGACTGTACGGCTGACGCCAAGCTGTTCGCACAAAGGGCGTTCCACCAGACGGTCTCCGGGCTTGAAATGCCCTTCAATTATGGCTTCGCGCATACGTTCCTGAACCATGTCACGCAGGGTGGCAGGTGGATGTTTGATCTTTGAAAGTACTGTTTTGTCCATGATGCGGGGATAGCAGTGCTATGCGCTAGGAGCAAGGCGGGATTGACATATGGTCATATGGTATACCATAAGACACTTAACGAATCGAAACTGTAAGGTGCCGCTATGCCCGCTGAAATCCGCAAAACCCTGCTTCATGTTGAAAACACCCTGATTGAAGGTGGTAAGGTTGCAGAAACCCCATTGAAGATGATCGCTGCGATTGCTGTGATCACGAATCCATGGGCAGGGAAGGGCTTTGTCGAAGACCTGAAGCCGGGCATCTTGGATTGTGCTCCGGGCCTTGGGTCTCTGTTGACAGACATGATCCTGGATGCTGCCGGTGGTGGTGACAAAGTCGAAGGCTACGGCAAATCCGCGATTGTTGGCGTGAATGGCGAAGTCGAGCACGGCTCTGCCCTGATCCACACCCTGCAGTTCGGGAATTTCTATCGCAACGCGGTTGGCGCGAAATCTTACCTGTCTTTCACCAACACCCGTGGTCCTGCGAATGCATCATTGCAGATCCCGCTGATGGATAAGAATGATGGCGGTAAGCGCAGCCATTACCTGACCATCCAGACACAAATCGCCGATGCACCTGCACCGGATGAGATCGTGATCGCACTGGGCGCATCCATCGGTGGCCGTCCACATCACCGGATTGGTGACCGTTATCAGGATCTGAAGGAACTGGGTCATGACGTTGACAACCCTGCAGCTGTCTAAGCCATACGGCAATGTTGCTGTTCACACGGCGGGCGAAGGCGACCCTGTGGTTTTAATCCACGGGGTTGGCATGCGATCCGCGGCTTGGGGGCCGCAGGTCGAATTCCTATCGCAGACCCATCGTGTGTTTGCCATTGATATGCCTGGCCATGGCGGCAGCGATGCCTTGCCAACAGGTGCGCAATTGCCGGAATTCGTGGCTTGGCTGCATGCGGTTCTGACGGGGTTGAATATCGGCCCTGTGAACCTTGCGGGTCATTCCATGGGGGCGCTTGTGTCTGGTGGGTATGCAATTTCACATCCGAATATGGTGGCGCGTGTTGCACTTCTGAACGGTGTTTATCGCCGTTCTGACGCGGCCCGTGCGGCGGTTGTTGCCCGTGCCGATGAGATCAGCAAAGGCAGTTTTGATCTGGAAACACCTTTGACACGTTGGTTTGGCGACAGTGATACCGACAAAGCCGCCTGTACGTTGGTGTCTGGCTGGCTGTCGCGCGTGAACCCCGATGGATATGCCACGGCATATGGCGCATTTGCGCGCGGTGATGCGACTTATGCGGATCGCTTTGGAGACATCACTTGTCCGCTTTTAGCGATGACGGGAGATGGGGATCTGAATTCCAGCCCTGCGATGTCCGATGCCATGGCGCAAGCTGCCCAAAAGGGGCGCGCGGTCATCATTAAAGATCACCGTCATATGGTTAACCTGACCGCGCCTGATCAGGTGAACGAGATACTAAAAAATTGGCTGAACACCCCTGTAAGCGGAGGACAAAATGACTGAGATCGATCCACGCGCCCTGCGCAATGCCTTTGGGGCCTTCATGACGGGTGTGACTGTTGTGACAACCCATGATCAGGATGGCAACCCTCTGGGGTTCACCGCGAATTCCTTTACATCCGTGTCGCTTGATCCGCCGCTGGTGTTGGTCTGCCTTGCGAATTCTTCCCGCAATTATGACGCATTTAATGACGCAACCGGTTTTGCGGTGAACATCTTGGCTGAGGATCAAAAAGAGGTGTCAAACACCTTTGCCCGTCCGGTGGATGATCGCTTTGCAGCGGTAGAATGGAAAAACGGCCCACAGGGATCGCCTGTGTTTGAAGGGGTGTCCGCTTGGTTTGACTGTACTATGTTTAACCGCGTGGAAGCCGGGGATCACCTGATCCTGATCGGCGAAGTCAAAGCGTTTGAGAACAACACCCACCCCGGTCTTGGCTATGCACGTGGCGCCTATGTCACCCCCGCAGCAGAGGCCGAAGCCCTAAGCAACAGTGCAAACCTCGTGGTGTCCGCACTGATCGAATATGAAGGCAAGGTTCTGTTGTCAGGCAATGACGCCGGCAAACTGACCCTGCCTGAGATGAAAGTCGGGAAAGAAGGGGCGACCGAGACCCTGAAACGTCTGATCGCCGCAGCAGGCGTCACGGCGGAACCTGGATTTATCTATTCCGTTTACGAAGATGAAGCGCGCGAAACGCAACATATCTCGTTCTTATGTCAGGCCAGCGGCGATGCTGCCAGCCAGGGCATGTTCACTGAACTTTCCGAAACAACGTTGATGGATATCGCAGACCCGGTGGTTTGCACGATGCTTGAACGGTTCGCGCAGGAAAGCCAGATGGGCAATTTCGGGGTATACTACGGAAACCAGGTCAGTGGCGAAGTGCGCCCGCTGACATCACGGAGCTAAAGAAAATGAAATTCTCGCTTTTCGCACATATGGAACGGATTTCGCCCGATCAGGACCAGAAACAGCTGTATGATGAATTCATCGAGCTGTGTAAGATCGCGGACGAAGGTGGCATGCATGCGGTTTGGACCGGCGAACACCACGGTATGAACTTTACCATCGCGCCAAACCCGATGTTGAACCTTGTCGATATCGCGCGTCACACGAAAAACGTGCGTCTTGGGACGGGTACAGTAATCGCGCCGTTCTGGCATCCGATCCGCCTAGCGGGCGAAGCGGCAATGACCGATATTATCACCGAAGGTCGCCTTGAATTGGGCATCGCACGTGGTGCATATTCCTTTGAGTATGAACGCCTTATGCCAGGAATGGATGCCTGGGAAGCCGGCCAGCGCATGCGCGAATTGGTGCCAGCTGTGCAGGGGCTTTGGAAGGGTGATTACGAACATGATGGCGAATTCCATCAGTTCCCCAAAACCACATCCGCGCCGCAGCCGATCCAACAAGACGGCCCGCCCATCTGGATTGCTGCCCGTGATCCAAACAGCCATGAATATGCGGTTTCAAATGGCTGCAACGTGCAGGTCACCCCGCTGTGGAATGGCGATGGCGAGATCGAAAGCCTGATGGGCAAATTTAACGATGCCTGCGAGAAATTTTCTGATCAGCCACGTCCAAAAATCATGCTGCTGCAACATACTTATGTGGCGGACAGTGATGAAGATGCGAAACTGGGCGCGTCTGAATTGAACCGTTTCTATTGCTATTTCGGCGCTTGGTTCATGAACAAACGTGAGATCACTCAGGGTCTGATTGAACCGCTGAGTGACGAAGATATCGCCGCGCATCCGTTCTATACGCCCGAAGCGATGGAACGTGACCTGGTGATCGGCACACCCGAAACGGTGATTGAACGTCTGAAGAAATACGAAGCCCTGGGCTATGATGAATATTCCTTCTGGATCGACAGTTCGATGCCGTTTGAGCGTAAGAAGGCATCCTTAGAGCGCTTCATCAAAGACGTAATGCCAGCCTTTCAATAAGGCCTGACGGAGGTAAAAAATGCAGATTTTTCAGCAATATATCGGCGGAGCCTTCTCGGATGGTTCTGCACAGTTTGAAAGCTTGGATCCGGCCACCGGCCAGGCTTGGGCGAAGATGGCGGAAGCATCTGTTGCGGATGTAAACGCTGCGGTTTCGGCTGCGGAAGATGCGTTTTTTGCCCCGGAATGGGCAGATATGACAGCCACGGCGCGGGGGAAACTTCTGTCGCGCCTGGCGGATTTGGTCGCAGAAAATGCACCACGTCTTGCTGAAATTGAAACCCGTGACACGGGCAAGATCATTCGCGAAACCAGCGCGCAGATTGCATATGTTGCGGAATATTTCCGTTATTTTGCTGGGCTTGCAGATAAGATCGAAGGGGCACATCTGCCGATTGATAAACCCGACATGGAAGTCTGGCTGCGCCGGGAACCTGTCGGCGTTATCGCGGCAATTGTACCCTGGAATTCACAGCTGTTCCTGTCCGCCGTGAAAATCGGTCCGGCGCTGGCAGCCGGGTGCACCGTGGTTCTGAAAGCATCTGAAGAAGCGCCGGCACCTATGCTGGAATTCGCAAAGATCTTTGATCAAGCAGGGTTCCCGAAGGGGGTTCTGAACGTGATCACGGGCGGGCCGGACGCAGGTGCCGCGCTGACAAGTCACCAGAAAGTCGATCATGTTGCCTTCACCGGCGGGCCGGAAACTGCCCGTCACATTGTGCGCAATTCCGCTGAGAACCTGGCCTCTACGTCTCTGGAACTTGGTGGGAAATCCCCGTTTATCGTCTTTGACGATGCAGATATTGAAAGTGCTGTGAATGCCCAGGTGTCCGGTATCTTTGCTGCGACCGGACAAAGCTGTGTGGCCGGGTCGCGTCTGTTGGTTCAGGCGTCGATCAAGGATAAATTCCTTACGCGCCTGAAAGAAAAAGCCGAAGCGGTGGTGATTGGTCTGCCGGATGATATGGCGACTGAGGTTGGCCCGCTCTGTACGCTGCGCCAGCGTGAAAATGCAGAAGATCTGATTGCGCGGTCCATTGGCGCCGGCGCAAAGCTGATCACCGGGGGCAAGGCGATTGATCGGGATGGTTTCTATTTCCCTCCGACCATTCTGGATTGCTCGGACGCCCCCGGTGCCCCAAGCCTGAGCAATGAATTTTTCGGACCCGTTTTGTCAGTCGTCACCTTCGAGGACGAAGCAGAGGCCGTGCGTCTAGCCAATGACACTGAATTTGGTCTGGCCTCTGGTGTGTTCACCCAAAGTCTGACCCGTGCCCATCGCATGATCCGGCGCATCCGGTCCGGTATTGTCTGGGTGAATACCTACCGCGCCGTCAGTCCGATTGCGCCTTTTGGCGGGCATGGCCTGTCTGGGCATGGGCGTGAAGGCGGTCTGCAGGCGGTGTTGGATTACACCAAAATCAAAACCGTCTGGCTGCGCACCAGCGATGATCCGATCCCGGATCCATTCGTTATGCGCTGAGTAATTTCACCAGTTTCAACGTAATCGCCGGGTGTCGTTTCGCGACACCTTTCGGAAGTCCTGAACTTAATGATGGGAGGAAACGCGTCATGACACAGGAAAATAAACCCTCAGGGGGGGATCATCTGGTCTCTAATACCGGGGTATTCAAGGGGCTACACAACGGGATGAGCATTGCATCAAAAGCAATGATTGCAGCCTTTGTGTTGTTCACAATTCTTAACGTAGAATATGCGGGTAAGGTCTATGGCGGGATCCGTTCATGGGTCGAAGGCGCACTGAGCTGGTATTACATCAGTTCCGTCGTGATCCTGTTCTTTGTCTGCCTGTTCCTGATGTTCAGCCGCTTTGGCTCCATCCGGTTGGGCGATGATGATTCACGTCCAGAATTCTCAAACTTCTCATGGTTTGCGATGTTGTTCTCAGCCGGTGTTTCCATCGGTATTCTGTTCTTTGGCATCGCTGAGCCGCTGTTTTATTTCGATAATTCCGCTGCTTGGGGCTATCCGAACAACCCGTTTGCAGATGCTGCCGGTCATACGGAAATGAACATGGAACGTGCTGTGGATGCGGTGCGCACCACGAACTTCCACTGGGGTCTGCATGGTTGGGCGATCTACACGATGACGGGCCTGGCGCTGGGTTACTTTGCATTCCGCAAGAAGCTTCCGCTGACGTTTCGTTCCGCGCTGTATCCGATCCTTGGTGACAAAATCTATGGTCCCGCAGGTCACGCTGTTGATCTTCTGGCTGTGTTCGGCACCGTTTTTGGCATCGCGACATCCCTTGGTTTGGGCGTGACACAAATGGCCGAAGGCCTGAACGTATTGTTCGGCACAGGCACAAGCACGACCCTGAAAGTTGGCTTGGTTATTGTGATCTCAATCGTGGCGACAATGTCTGCGGTTTCCGGCATCGGCAAAGGCATTCGGATCCTGTCAGAATGGAACATCATCTTGTCCATCCTGCTGGTTCTGTTCTTCCTGTTTGCGGGTCCAACACAATGGCTGATCGGTTTCTTCCTGAACGCAATGGGCGACTATGCGACGTCACTCTGGTCCATGGGGTTCTGGACTGCGTCAGATGCAGGTGACGTGAAATGGCAGGGCGGCTGGACGCTGTTCTATTGGGGTTGGTGGCTGTCTTGGGCACCGTTTGTGGGCATGTTTGTTGCGCGCATCTCAAAAGGCCGTACCATTCGTGAATTCATGCTAGGTGCGATGTTTGTTCCAACCACAATGGCGTTTATCTGGATCTCTATCTTCAGTGGCAACGCTTTGTATCTTGAAATGAACGCGGTTGATGGTGTTGGTACAGCTGGTCTGATCGAACAGGTGAACAACTGGAACCTTGGTGGCACGCTGTATGGGACAATCGAACGTCTTGCTTCAAGCGGCACATTGTCCTGGATCGTATCTGCCTTGGCGACCTTCCTGCTGGCAACTTGGTTCATCACCAGTTCCGATTCAGGCACATTGGTTGTGACCACAATCCTGTCTATGGGCAATGCAAACCCACCTAAGATCCACCGGATCATTTGGGGCGGTGCACAGGGTCTGGTTGCTGCAGTTTTGCTGATGGCAGGTGGTCTATCCGCACTGCAAACCGCCGCAATCGCAGCCGCTTTGCCGATCTCGGTTCTGGTGGTTCTGATGGCTTGGGGCGTGGTCAAATCCTTGATTGAGGATTCCTCTGCAGTCATCATTGACGACAGTGAAAAAGGCGGCACGGCACCTGATGGCACGACCTATGATCGTGACCTGCACGCCTAATTAACCAACGTAACTGAACGGGCGGGGCAATCCCGCCCGTTTTTTAATAACCGGAGACTTCCCATGTTAGACCTGAACCGCAAAGACCTTCTGACTGAAAACGCCTATATCAACGGTGTTTGGCAGTCCAAAGATGCCCGTTTTGATGTGCAAAACCCTGCGACGGGTCAGGTGCTTGCGAATGTTTCTGATTGTTCGATTGATGATGTGAACGGCGCCATTGATGCTGCTGAAATCGCGCAAAAAGAATGGGCGACGCGCACCGGTAAGGAACGCGCTGCGATCTTGCATCGCTGGTTTGAGTTGATGGTTGAGAACGCCGATGATCTGGCTGCTATTTTGACCGCTGAGATGGGCAAACCTCTGGCTGAGGCCAAGGGCGAAATCATGTATGGCGCCAGCTTTATTGAATGGTTCGCCGAAGAAGCCAAACGCGTTTACGGGGACACGATCCCGGGTCACCAACGCGACAAACGTATTATCGTGATGAAACAACCGATTGGTGTTGTTGGCGCGATTACACCCTGGAATTTCCCCAACGCGATGATCACCCGCAAAGCCGCGCCTGCATTGGCTGCTGGCTGTGCCATGGTCGTGCGCCCCGCCAGTGAAACCCCGCTTTCTGCCCTTGCCATGGCGGTTTTGGCCGAAGAAGCAGGCGTGCCAGCCGGTGTGTTTTCGGTGCTGCCATCTACGGACAGTGTCGGCGTCGGCAAAGCATTCTGCGAAAGCCCCGTGATGCGCAAAATCAGCTTCACCGGGTCCACTCGCGTGGGTAAAATTTTGATGCAGCAAGGCGCTGCACAGGTGAAGAAACTGTCACTGGAACTGGGCGGCAATGCGCCGTTCATCGTGTTTGACGATGCCGATCTTGATGCCGCTGTTGAAGGTGCGATGATTTCCAAATTCCGCAACGCGGGCCAGACCTGTGTGTGTTCCAATCGGATCTATGTGCAAGACGGTGTGTATGACGCCTTCGTCGAAAAACTATCTGCGGCCGTGTCCGCCTTGAACGTGGGCAATGGGGCGGACGATGGCGTGGCGATTGGCCCGTTGATCACACCGTCCGCCGTGGCAAAGGTACGCGAACATATCGAAGATGCCACATCCAAAGGTGCAACCATCGCAACTGGCGGCGAAGCGCATGATCTGGGCGGTACATTCTTCCAGCCAACGCTGATTTCCGGTGTCACATCCGATATGGCCGTCGCGAAAGAAGAAACCTTCGGCCCGCTTGCACCGGTCTTCCGTTTCTCCACCACCGAAGAAGTTTTGGCGGCGGCGAATGACACGGAATTCGGTCTTGCATCCTATTTCTACAGCAACGACCTGAAACGCACTTGGCAGGTGATGGAAGGCCTTGAATATGGCATGGTTGGTGTGAACACCGGCCTGATTTCCACTGAAGTCGCGCCCTTTGGTGGTGTGAAAGAAAGCGGGCAGGGACGTGAAGGTTCCAAATATGGGATCGAGGATTATCTCGAGATCAAATATTGCTGCCTGAGCGTGTAAACATCCAGACAGAAATACAAATCATCGGCTCAGGTGTTTCAGAATGCCTGGCCGATGATTTCAGTGCCCGTATTAATAGCTTCGATCTGGTAGGGGGACTTTCTGGATTTCCTCCTGCAGGATATGAATAAACGCCTTTTCCGCGTGGTTCAGGCGGGTGCGCGGATTGGTAACCAGGCAGAGCTCAAACACCGGAAGATCATTAAATGCCGTCAGTTGCCAGAGACGCCCTTGGTCGACAAAACGCTGTGCGACATGCACGGGGTGGGGGCCGATGCCGATGCCGATCTCAATAAACCTGCGCAGCTCTTCCAGATGATAGGATCGGCCGACAGGCGGGGAATCGATGCCATATTCCTTGCGCGCAAGGGTGAAATTATGCAGATCCCCCCCAACGACATCCGTGGGAAATGTCACATAGGGCTGATGGCAGATTTCCTCCAATGTGATGTCATCGCGACCGAATAGGTCGCTTCCATATCCGCAATACAGCGCGAAACGTTCCCGGTAGATCACCTCATATTCCAGGCCGGGCGGGCGTTCCGTGACAAGGGCCAGCCCGCAGGATGCGTTTTTGCGTTTCACTGAGGTGATCACATCGCCCGACGTTACAACTTTGATCGACAGGGTCGCTTTGGGGTGGGACTTGTGAAAACGCACAAGGGCTGCATCCAAGATCGGGCTTTCCACATGTGTCGGCGCTTCGATGGAAACATGGCCGGTGACTTCGTCTCGCACAGTGCGCAAAACACCGGCCATCCGTGACACCGCACTGTAGATTTCCTGACATTCTTCATAGACGATTTGCCCGGTCGGGGTCAGCGTGAATTCGGATGCACTGCGATCCACAAGGGTGCAATCCAGATGTGTTTCAAGACGTTTTAGGGAATTGGTCACCGCAGGTTGCGACACCAGCAGACGTGACGCAGCCCGGGTTACGCCTTCTTCCTCAACAATTATCATGAATGAAAACAAAAGGTTCCAGTCAAGGTTTCGACAGAAATGTTCGATATCTGTGCGGTTCATTTCGTATAATCCATGGTTATGCCGGCATAATCATTATGAATTTGATTTATAAGCGACTGACTGTTTCAGTGTAAAGGCGCGACTTTGGGAGGAAGGCGTGCATCCTGCAGACTACTTCCCGCGAAATGGAACGGCGCCTGGCGCGTCAAACATAGGGTAACCCTGATGACTACACTGAAAAACTTTGCAACCGCGACAGCCATGGGCCTTTGCCTGACCAGCACCGCCTTTGCCGATGAGATCACATTGAAACTTGCGGGCGTTGTTCCGGTGGAACACTACGGCAATGAACTGCTGTCTCAGATCGAAGCAGATATCGAAGGCGCAGGCGTTGGCATCGAAGTCACCGTTTTCCCGGCGGGCCAGCTTGGGTCCGGCGAAGAACTGTTTGAAGCTGCGGCACGGGGCAATGTCGATCTGGTGCATGCTGTGGTTTATGCCCATAACGACCCTGTGCTTGAAATCAATTCTCTGCCCTTCTTGGTCAGCAACTGGGACGAAGCCGAAAACGTCTATCTGCGCAAAGATTCTGCGTTCAACACGATTTTTGCAGAACGTCTGGCCGCACTTGACCTGCACCTGCTGGCGAACGCGCCAGAAGGCTTTGTTGGCGTTGTTGCCAATAGCATTCCTGAAGATGCAGCTGGCACCGGCGACAAAGACATGAACATCCGTGTCTGGAGCTCACAGGTGATCAAAGCCACCGTCGAAGCCATCGGTTTCAACGCGACAACCATGAACTGGGGCGAAATTTTCCCGGCGATCCAATCCGGCACGGTTGACGGCGCGATCTGCTGTACCGCTCAGCTGGCCTATAGCGCCTTTGCAACCTCTAATGTGGGCAAAGCTTACCTTCCGTATAACGCGGTTGTTGAGAACACGACCTATTACGCGTCGCTCGACACCTGGAACGAGATGACAGAAGAACAGCAGACCGTGGTTCAGACGGCTTTTGATAAGGCCGCTTCTGATTACGCAGCATGGGGCCGCGACAATGAATCTTCCTATCTCGGGAAGCTGACTGAAATGGGTTACGAAGTTCTGGAAATGAGTGCGGAAGAACGCGCTGCAATTGCGGATAAAGTGCGCAGCGATGTCTGGCCACAGATTGCAGAAATTGTAGGTCAAGACGTGATCGACGCCCTGCAAAACGACATGTAATCAATCGATTACAACTTCAGGTGGCCAGGCCCATGGCCATCTGTTTTCTTCTGTTATGTATCTGAAAGAAGGACGGCACCATGCAGGATCTGCATCCCCATCTGACACCAGGACTATCGCGGTTTGTAGACAGGATGATTGCTGTCAAAACCTGGCTTCTCGTATTCAGCTGTCTGATCATGGCTGTGACCTTCTTTTTTGTCGTTATCTTTCGCTATGTGTTGAACGCTGATCTGTTTGCCTATGAAGAATGGCTGCTGATCATCTGTTTCTGGATGTATTTCGTCGGCAGCGCCGTCGCCACCCATGACGGATCACATGTGACCGCTGATCTTCTGTCCTATGTCATCACTGACCCCAAAAAGGCCCATGTCCGGGCGCTGATGATCGGTGCTATCGAACTGTTTGTGACCTGCTTCCTGATCTACTGGGCGCTTCTGATGCTGATCGATGAAATCGACAGTTACCCGCGCTGGCGTACGACGATTGCCCTGCGCATTCCCTTCCTTGTGCCCCGTATCGCGATCTTTGTTGGCTTTGTCATGATGGCTTTTTACAGCGCACTGCATTTTTGGGCGCTGTGGAAAACCGGGCCAACGGACAAATCCGGTGACGTAACACGTTCTGAGGCTGGCTAAGCCACCTTTCCCCCAATCAATCGAAAGGATCTGATGTGATTATTCTCGGAAGCCTCATTCTTATCTGCGTGCTGTTGCTGATTGGTGTCAGCGTTCCCCTGGCCTTTGGCGGTGTCTTGATCTTTATTTCCGTCTTTGGCGGTCATGATGTGTCGGGCTTTATGCCGACCGGGCACTGGAAGGTCAGCTCGCTTGTGTTGCTGGCGATCCCATTGTTCATTCTGGCAGGCGCCATTATGGAACGAGGCCGGATTGCCGCCCCTTTGGTGTCTCTTGCGGAACTTATGGTGGGGCATATCCGTGGCGGTCTTAGTGCGGCTGCGGTGGTTGCCAGTGGTATCTTTGGCGCGATTTCTGGGTCCGCTGCGGCGACGCTGACCTGTATCGGTTCCATCATGATGCCACATCTGCGCAAAGCCAATTACCCCGAAGGCATGGCCGCTGCCCTGATCGTATCCGCAAGCCCGCTTGGCCTGCTGATCCCGCCCAGTTCCTCCCAGATCTTGTATGCTTGGACGACCCAGCAATCGGTTTTGAAATGCTTCCTGGCGACCGTTGTTCCGGGACTGATCCTGATCGTGATGCTGTGCATTGTGAATTTTGTCATGTTGCGCAAGGTCAAGGATTTGAAGATCGGGCGCGTGGATGGAAATTTCAGTGTTGAATTCAGGGCGCGTGGCCTGAAAGCCATGCCAGCCCTGATGATGCCTGTGATCATTCTGGGCGGCATCTATGGTGGCTTCATGACCCCAACCGAGGCCGCAGGCGTGGCCGTTGTTTATGCCATTCCCATTGGCTTTTTTGTCTACAAAGGGCTGACAAAAGAAAACTTTTTCCCAACCCTGCGTTATGCCGGCACCACCATTGGTGTGGTTATGATGATGGTCTTTATGGTGCTGATCGTCAGTCAGTTTCTGGTGTTTGAAAACATCCCGGCCATGGCGAAAGATCTGATCTATTCCGTGTCTGACAATCCAATCATCATCCTTCTGATGGTAAACCTTGTGATGATCCTGATCGGCATGTTGATGGATGATATTTCCGGTCTGCTTTTGTCCGCGCCATTGCTTTTGCCGATTGTGCAAAGCGTTGGCATGGATCCCGTGCATTTCGCAGCGGTACTGGGCGTGAACCTTGGGATGGCGAACATCACACCTCCGACAGCGCCGCTTTTGTATCTTGGGGCGCGGGTGACGGAAACACCGGTGAATAAGATGATTAAACCAACACTGCTGATGATCGCTTTTGCCTGGCTTCCAACCCTGATGCTGACAACCTTTATTCCCCAGATTGCTCTGTGGCTGCCCACTGCAATCTTTGGTTAACCTTCGATAAGAGTTCCTAAAATGTCCAATACCTCTCCGTCTGAACTGGCTTTTGTTCCTTTCGTCAGCGTCGATAATATGATGCAACTGATCCATCGGATCGGCATTGAGGAAATGCTGTCCGGCATCGCTGCCTATATTGAAGATGACTTTAAGCGTTGGGAACTGTTCGATAAAACCCCACGCGTCGCTGCGCACTCAAAGGAAGGTGTGATCGAACTCATGCCGACATCCGATGGCACGACCTATGGGTTCAAATATGTAAACGGCCACCCGAAGAACACCAAAGAAGGCCTGCAAACGGTCACCGCTTTTGGCCTTTTGGCGGATGTTTACACGGGCTATCCGGTTCTGTTGACAGAAATGACGGTTCTGACAGCCTTGCGTACGGCCGCAACATCGGCGGTGGTTGCGAAATATCTAGCGCCGGAAAATGCGCGCACAATGGCGATGATCGGCAATGGTGCACAGTCTGAATTTCAGGCCCTAGCGATGAAAGTGATTTGCGGCGTCGACACCCTGCGCCTTTATGATACGGATCCGGCTGCGACCGCGAAACTGATGCGCAATCTGCAGGGCCTGGGCATGACATTGCAGCCCTGCAAGACCGCCGAAGACGCGGTTCAGGGCGCGGAAATCATCACCACCTGCACCGCAGACAAGCAAAACGCGACGGTCCTGAATGACAATATGGTGGGTGCGGGGATCCATATTAACGCGATTGGCGGCGATTGTCCGGGCAAGACCGAATTACAGGTCGATATCTTGAAACGTGCGGATGTTTTTGTGGAATACCCCCCACAAACCCGCATTGAAGGCGAGATTCAGAACATGCCGGATGATTTCCCTGTCACCGAGATGTGGAAAGTCATCCGGGGCGAAGCAAAAGGACGTATCAGCGACCGCCAGATCACCCTATTTGACGGGGTTGGTTTCGCAACTGAAGATTTTTCAGCTCTGCGCTATATCCGCGATCAATTGGAAGGCACGGGTCTTTTCCAACAGTTAGATCTGCTGGCCGATCCCGATGATCCGCGTGATCTGTTCGGCATGGTATTGCGGGCGCAACCCGAACACAAAGGTGCTGCATGAACGTGTTGTCACAAGCGCAGCTGACATATTTGACAGAACTGCGCCATGACCTGCACCGCCAGCCCGAGGTGTCGGGTGACGAAGTTCAGACCGCCGCTCGCGTTGTTCTTGAATTGAAAAAACTGGGTGCGGATCAGATCTGGGAAGGTCTTGGTGGCGCAGGTGTTGCGGCAGAGTTTCGCGGTCTCGAAGAGGGGCCGACAGTGTTGTTCCGCTGTGAACTTGATGGGCTGCCGATCACCGAGGTATCTGATCTTCCTTATAAATCCGAAATTACGGGGAAGGGCCATTTATGTGGTCATGATGGACATATGTGCATGGTTTTGGGCCTAGGTATGGCACTGGCAAAGCGTCCGGCGCGTGGTCGTGTCATATTGCTGTTCCAACCCGCCGAAGAAACTGGATTTGGCGCACAGGCCGTGATCGATGATCCGCGCTGGACTAAGATTAAACCTGACTACGCTTTTGCCTATCACAATGTTCCGGGCCATGCCTTGGGTGAAATTGGCTTACGGTCAGGGCCTGCCAATTGTGCGTCACGTGGCATGCAGATCAATTTCGAAGGCAAAAGTTCGCATGCGGGCGCGCCTGAAGATGGGATTTCACCCGCGCCCGCGATTGCGCAGCTGATCCAGTCTTTTCCGGCCCTGTCTTCGGGCAAGGTTTCAGATCCAGATTTCGGGCTTAGCACTCTGACACATGTGAATATCGGTGAAGCCGCCTTTGGCATTGCGCCGGGGCAGGGTGAATTGCGCGTCACCCTGCGCAGTATGACCGATGATCGCATGGCTGCCCTGATCGATGGCGCTGAAAAACTGTTAGATGAAGCCAGAGGTCCACTGCAGACAGACGTGTCCTGGCACGATGTTTTTCATGCGGTAACCAACAGTGACAAGGCAGCCAAGATCGCTGGTATCGCGGCCGAAAAAGCCGGGGCCATGATACGTGAAATGAATCACCCCATGCGCTGGTCTGAGGATTTCGGTCGGTTTGGCCAGGATGGGGCGGAGGCCTGTTTGCTGTTTCTAGGGGCAGGCAAAACCCATCCACAATTGCACAACCCGGATTATGATTTCCCTGACAGTTTGCTGGCCATTGGTCCGGCTGTCTTTCTGGAAATCACTCGGCAGATACTTGGTAAAACCACCGGATAAACTGCCATGACTGAACCTGTGAAAGCATCCTGGTGCGAAATTTATCCGGATCGCATTGCGAATAATCTGAAGATAGCCCTGGATCTGATCCCACCTAAAACCAAGTTCTGCGCGGTATTGAAAGCCGACGCCTATGGGCATGGGATCAAGGCGGTCGTGCCGGTCGTTCTGGCTGCGGGCGTGAACCATATCGGGATCACGTCAAACGCCGAAGCGCGCGCCGTGCGTGATGCGGGCTTTACGGGCAATCTGTTGCGTCTGAGGTCCGCCACACCTGATGAAATACGAGACGCTTTACACGACAAAGTACAGGAACAGGTCAGCTCTCTCGATGCAGCCATGGTCTTTTCGGATCTCGCGCGAGATGGGCATCAAAACCCCGGGTTGCATCTGGCTTTGAATGCGGATGGCATGTCCCGTGATGGGTTGGAACTGTCTACTCCAGAAGGGCAGAGGGCCTGTCTGCGCATCCTTGATCTGGTCGGGGGACATATCGCAGGCATCTGTACGCATTTTCCTTCGAACACACCCGAAGACCTGCGCCACAGTGATAGGCGTTTTCAGGCAGATGTCAGCTGGGTCATTCAGCATTCCGGGCTGAAACGAACAGATGTTCTGGTACATGCGGGCAGTTCTCTGACGCTGGGATCGCGGCAAGCTGTGACAACGGATATGTATCGTTGCGGCGCGGTTCTTTATGGCATTATTAATCGTGACCTAGGGTTCCGCCCAACGATTGAATTGAAAGCCCATATCACCAATGTCGGGACTTATCCGACGGGCAGCACAATCGGATATGACCGCGCTGCAACCCTTGATCAGCCCCGCAGACTGGCGAATGTATCGCTGGGCTATGCCAATGGCTTTGGTCGTGACAGCTTTGGCCGCGGGGAGGTTCTGATCCGGGGGCGGAAAGTTCCGATCCTGGGGAAAATATCCATGAATACGATTATTGCCGATGTAACAGAACTGCCCGACGTGCAAAGCGGCGATGAAGCCGTGGTTTTTGGCCAACAGGGGCAGGACTGCATTGATATCGTCAGCTCAGAACATCAATTCAGAACGATTATGGCCGACCTTTTTGTCGACTGGGGCGGACGCAGCCCACGGGTTTATCTTCAGGATGACTGACACAGATGCCTGTCGCAAAATGAAGCGGCCTGTGTGTGCGCCGCCAGATCAATCCCCAATCCGATGAAATGCGCCGGTGATGGTGGCGTTACATTGGATGGATAACGCGCAGAGCAGACGTCCATGACAGGTGGTGCCGATTGTTCCTGAAACTGTATTAGTGGGTCATCGGAAACACATTTGTTTTCTTAACGACGCCATAGACAAAACTGCTGTCGATCGATGCGATGCTGCCGATGGAATGCAACGTTCTGCGTACAAAGTTTTCGTAATCCGAAAGATCTGCAACAATCACCCGAAGCAGGTAATCAGATGCACCGGTCATAACAAAGCATTCCAGAACCTGATCAACCCGGGCGATATCGGCCTCAAATTTCTTTACGACAACTTCGGTGTGGCTTTCTAGTTTGACGTGCACGAATACAGTGACGGGCAACCCATAAGCTTCGGCATTAATATTGGCGCTGTACCCTGTGATGACACCGCTTTGTTCCAGCAATTTCAGCCGCCTTAGGCATGGAGAGGGCGACAGGTTCACCTCGGCAGCCAGATCCTGATTTGTCATGCGACCGTGGCGTTGCAGGGTTCGGATGATTTGTTGGTCTTTATTGTCTAATTTTCTCATAACTTGGCATATATTGCTAATTTCAGTGAATAACAAAGCATTATTTGGAATATAACAGCAGGCTGCTTGCAATATTGTACTCCCGAAATCAAGGAGTCACCCGATGCGCAATCGTTCCCACAGCTTTGCAACCCGCGCTATTCATCACGGATATGATCCGATGCAAAACGAAGGTGCACTGACGCCGCCACTTCACCTGACATCAACCTTCGCATTTGAAACAGCCGAAGCAGGTGGCGAGATGTTTGCGGGCGAACGGCCTGGTCATATCTATTCGCGCATCTCGAATCCGACCTGTGATCTGCTGGAACAACGCGTCGCAGTGTTAGAAGGGGCCGAGGCGGGGCTGGCACTGGCATCCGGCATGGGTGCGATCACCGCCACCATGTGGACACTTCTGGCTCCGGGCGATGAAGTCATCCTGGATAAAACCCTATATGGCTGCACATTTTCCTTTATGCAGCACGGGCTGGCCAAATTTGGGGTGACAGTGACCCATGTGGATCTGACCAATCCTGAAAACCTGACCACAGCGATCAGTGACAAGACCAAAGTTGTGTATTTTGAAACCCCTGCAAACCCTAACATGCGTCTGGTTGATATTCAGGCCATTTCAGCGATTGCCCATTCAATGGGCGCTTATGTCGTGGTGGATAACACCTATGCGACGCCATATTTGACCCAACCCGTCAAACATGGTGCCGACATCGTTCTGCATTCGGCGACGAAATATCTTGGCGGTCACGGGGATGTCGTTGCCGGTCTGTTGGCCGGATCGGCTGAACTGGTGTCAGAAATTCGCCTGTATGGCATGAAGGATATGACAGGGGCTGTTATGGCGCCGTTTAATGCGATGCTTATTCTGCGCGGATTAAAGACACTTGAACTGCGAATGGACCGCCATTGCGGCAGTGCGGCCACGGTCGCTGAGATGCTGGAACACGCCTATGGGGTGCAAAAGGTCTGGTATCCGGGATTAAACAGCTTTGAACAATCTGATGTGGCGCAACGCCAGATGTCGCAATTTGGGGGCATGATTGCCTTTGAACTGGATGGCGGTCTTGAGGCCGGGCGCAATATGATGAACGCGTTGAAAATGATCACCCGTGCGGTGTCACTGGGGGACGCGGAAACATTGGTGCAGCACCCAGCCAGC
Organism: Halocynthiibacter sp.; assembly: GCF_049608145.1. NCBI lineage: Bacteria > Pseudomonadati > Pseudomonadota > Alphaproteobacteria > Rhodobacterales > Paracoccaceae > Halocynthiibacter > Halocynthiibacter sp. Next base: position 7,193 of record NZ_JBMYXF010000021.1, on the reverse strand, counting down.
ATGACACATTCCACATATACGCCCGAAGAACGGGCATTGCATGGGATCAGCGAAGGCTTGGTGCGCCTGTCCATCGGGCTCGAAGGGGTGGATGATGTGATCTATGACCTTGAACAGGCCCTGCCACGGCCCAAAGCGTATAACGCAGCCTAAAGAAAGCCGTCATGCCTTACGGCTGATTGACCGGTTGAATCATTGCAAATGCACCTGCTCATGTGCCCAGGTTACAAAAGCCTGCACACTTGGGTGGGCGCTGTTGCGATGGGCTATCCAGTAGGAATATCTGGATTGTGCCGATTGTGAAAAGGGCCGGATCAAAGCGGCTGATTTCAATGCTGCGGCCACCAATGGACCGCGCCCCATCGCGACGCCAAGTCCCTGAATTGCGGCCTGTGTCACCAGGTTTGATTGGGAAAATCGACGGGATCGCAGCCCGGTTGGCAACTTGGTGCCGGTTTCTCGGGCCCAGAAATCCCAATCCGGTGCAGGACCGGATTTGTTTTCATATTCATCCATCAAAAGGGTGAACCCCGTCAGGTCATCCGGCGTGGCCGTACCGGGGCGCACCGAAGGCATCAGATTGGGCGCACAGACGGGAAATACATCTTCAGACATTAGATGTTCGACATGCAGCCCGGCAAATTCGCCCATACCATATCGAATGCCAATGTCTGCATCGTCAGGCAGGCGATCTTGGCTCAGATTGTCTGTGGAAACCGACAGTGAAATTTCGGGATGCTTCAGGTCAAAATCCAGCAGGCGCGGAAACAGCCAGGCAAATGCGAACCCCGGGGGGCAACATACCACAAGCCCTGTATCCCTGAATTTCTTACGTCTGATATCAGAACAAATGGTTTCAAGGCGGCCCAGGCTTTCATCAATGGTATGGGCCAGAACTTGTCCCTCGGGCGTGGGGCTTGATTGCCGGGCCCCGCGTATCAGCAAGTCACTGCCCAGCCAGGTTTCAAGCATTTTGACATGCTGACTGATCGCGCTTTGACTGACGCCAAGTTCATCCGCAGCGGCACTAAAGTTGCCTTTCCGAACAACCATTTCAAACGCGCGCAGCGCAACATAAGGCAAAGTTTGTGACATATCAGCTAGGCTAATGGTTTGTATAATAGTTTTCAAATGGTTTCAGGGAAGGGGGCGATTTAGACAGAAGTAAGCCTCACGATTTTGTGAGAATCTCTCTGACTGGAACCGATGACTTACACAGCTTCCCAATATTTTGGCGCACGTAATCTGTTGATGAACTGCGCCCAGGCGAGTCCAGGCGAAACCGTTCTGATTGCCCATGAACCTGCTGATCTGGGGTACTACGACAATCGGGTTGTCGATTGTGTGGCCTCTGCTGCGGAAGGGTTGGGGATGGTGGCGAAATCCTTGAATGTCGGATTTGACAGCCAGGCGCGTGCCTTGCCCGATAAGGTGGTGCAGGCTTTTGATAGCGCCGATGTGATTGTCTTTTTCGCACGCCTCGGTGATCAGTTGCGCTTTTCACAAATGCCAGAAGGTAAACGGATTGTTGTCAGCTATGCTCTGTGTCCCGATATGCTTGGGTCGGGGTTTGGCACGGCGCATCATGATGCTTTTTTACGCCTAAAAGATGCGGTGAACAGCGCGGTTGTTTCTGCCAAAAATGTACATGTAACCTGTCCGCGTGGCACAGATTATACCGGGCAGCCCCAGTTAAAGCTGACCACAGGGTCTGACACGACGATACGACGTTTCCCAATGTCGGTGCCAACGCCGATCCCCGCCCATAGTTTTAGCGGGCGGGTGGCGATGCCCGGGTTCCTGACGGGAACGGGATCTCAATATTACACACCTTACACCGTTGAATTTCAGGGCGAAGTTTTTGCCCTGTTTGAACAGGGGCGCTTGACCGGGTTCGAAGGGGACGCTGAATCAGTCGCCGTGGCCAACCGTCATTATGACCATGTTGCAGACAGTCTGGGGATCGACCGGGATTTCGTGCATTCATGGCACGCAGGCATTCACCCGGGATGTGGGTTTCCAGGCCAAGCGCGTGACAGCTATGAACGGTGGGGCGGGGCTGGATTTGGCAATCCGCGTGTTTTGCATTTCCACACCTGTGGGGGATATGCGCCGGGTGAAATTTCCTGGAATGTGATTGACCCAACTGTGACGCTTGATGGCGTGAAGCTTTGGGACAATGGCCGCCTGCGGGTTGATAATCTGCAGGACTCTTCAGAAATCATGGATATGTTTCCCTGCGCAGCCCAAACCTTTGCCCGGCCAGATGACAGGATCGGCCTCTAACGTTCAAGCCGTCTGAACAACAAGGACAGCCCGAAGCAAATCACGAAATAGAACCCTGCGGTCACGATCCAGGCCTCGAATATCATGCGGGTGGATGCCACAAGCTCAACGGTTTTGAACGTCAGTTCTTGCACTGAAATCAATGAGATGATGGAACTGTCTTTCACAAGTGTGATGAATTGGTTTGCCATGGGCGGCGTGACCTTTTTCATCGCTTGCGGCAGGACGATGTAACGCATTTCTTGCAGGCCCGACATACCAATGGAACGCGCGGCTTCGCGTTGGCCTGATGGTACTGACTGAATGCCAGCACGTACGATTTCGCCCACAAAAGCGCTTTCAAATAGGGCAAGAACCACAACGCCTGAAATCAGCGACGGGAAACGGCGCATATCACCAAAGAAAAATTCCCAGATTGCGTTGTTTTCCTGGCGCGCAATGCCACGGGCCCAGCTTTCGATATTAAAGGCAACGATCAGCTGTTCGGATAGGAAAAAGAAGAAAATGAACATGATCACAACGGGTGGGATGTTGCGCAAAAATTCAAGATAGGTGCGGGCCAGCATGCGGATGGTCAGATTGCTTGCACAGCGCGCCATGCCCAGAATTGTGCCTAGGATCACCGCAAGAATACCGGCATAAATACTGACGCGAATTGTGGTGATCAGCCCCTGAAGCAACAGGTTTGCAACCCATTTTCCCTCAGATTCTTTCCAGCGCAGGATGTAATTCGGGATCCGTTCCCAACGCCAGTTATAATTCAAAGCCCCCCCGATACGCATCACAATTGCCGTGGCGAACACCGCAATCACAACTAGGATCACATAATCAAGCCAGTGTAGTTTTTTTAAAAATTTCGGCACGGGTCTGTCTCTGCTTGGGGGCGGGGTCAGGGGCGGATAACGCCCCTGACATGTGTTTATTACTCAGCTGCGACTTGGTCTTCCCAGTCAAAGCTGCGGAACCAGTAGTTGTTGCGTTCTTCCAGCCAGCCGTTCTTCCAGTTTACGCTGATCCAGTTGTTGAAGAAGTTTTCAGCATCTGGGTCACCCTTGCGGAAACCAAAGGATTCACCGGTCGCAAGGAAAGTGTCTGTGAATGGCACAACCAGGGTCTCAGGATACTGACGCACCTCAATCGAAGGGGTCGGTTCCGCGCCCATTGTTGCGTGTGCATTGCCGTTCAGAACTTCCTGTGTTGCGGCGCCGTCTTCATCAAACAACAGCAGTTCCGCTTCAGGGAACAGCGTTTCGATGACCGTTGCTGGCGTGCCGCCACGGCGCGCAGCAAAGGTAACATCGGCGCTGTTGTAATCTTCCAGCGACATGCCATCCGTCATGCCTTTATTGGACAGAATAGTCAGGCCGGAATAGGCATAGGGATCGGTGAAGTTGATCGTCAGGTTGCGCTGCGGTGTGATCGACATGCCGGAAATGATGACGTCGAATTTGCCAGATACCAACGCCGGAATGATGCCATCCCATGATGTGGGGATGAATTCGACTTCCACTCCCATGTCCTCAGCCAGCTTCCGGCCCACATCCAGTTCGAACCCGATCAGTTCCCCGTCAAGATCGCGCATGGACCAAGGCTTAAAGATGGACAGACCGATCTTGATCACGCCGCGTTCTTTGATGGTTTCAATGACGCTGTCCTGGGCGATGGCCTGGCGTGTTTGTTGGGCCGTTGCCGGCAGGGCAAGTGCTGCAGCGGTGGCCAGCGCCAAGGCCGCACCAACGATACGTTTTGAAAGTTTCATGGTTGTCTCCTTACTGTTGAATGATCCATCTCTTGCGGATGGTTTGTTTGGTTAAGTTCCTGTTGCATATCGTTTTTCCACCAGAGACACCCCAAAGGACAGGATGAGGGTCACAATCATATATACGGCGGCAATGGTGAACCAGATTTCAAAGCTCATGTAGGTGTCAGAAATAATATTACGGCCAATCGTGGTTAACTCAGCAACCGCGATCACGCTGACAATGGCTGAACTTTTCACCATGTGAACGACTTCACCGGTCATCGGCGGCAGCATAAAGCGCACGGATTGTGGCAGCACGATATAGCGATAGGCCTGCCCCGTTGACATGCCAATGGATTTCGCGGCTTCCCATTGTCCTTGGGCGACGGCATTGATGCCTGCACGGAAGATTTCTGAGATTAAAGCTGCGTGAAACACCGCCAGACACAGGATGCTTGCGGTGTAGCGATCAAGCCCAAAAACGGGCCCCAGCACATAGTAAAACAGATAGAGCAGAACCAGCAGGGGCGTGTTTCGGATGACTTCCAGAAAGATGATTGCAACGCCGGTTCCCACCACAAGCCCAGACAGGCGCAACAGCGCAACAATCAGGCCAAGCACCAGAGCCAGCAGAAACGCAACTGTTGACAGTTGCAGGGTTTTTACAAGGCCAACGGCAATTTCGCCCCACTCAAACCCGTCATCTGTGAAACGATATAGATACTGCGGGATCCGGTACCACTGCCAGTTGTAACCCATGGCCTGAGACCCGGCAAAAGCCGCCCAGACCAATGCACCAATAATGATCAGATACAATCCGATTGCGATGGGAGGTGAGCGAAAAAATCGCGTAATGAATGATGGCCCCTGCATGATCAGTGTTCCAGAATCTGATCAAGGAAGGCACGACAACGGGCGCTGTCTGGATTGGTGAAAAACTTTTCGGGCGGGGCGACTTCTACGATTTCGCCAGCCTCCATGAACACCATTTTATCCGCGATCTTACGGGCAAATCCCATCTCATGGGTCACACAGACCATCGTCATACCGGTTTCTGCCAGTTCAACCATGACATCCAGCACTTCGTTAATCATTTCAGGATCAAGTGCTGATGTCGGCTCATCAAACAGCATCACCCGGGTTTCCATACAAAGCGACCGTGCGATGGCAACACGCTGCTGTTGTCCCCCTGACAGCTGCGCTGGATATTTATCGGCCTGTTCCGGGATATGGACGCGTTCCAAATATTCACGCGCACGCTTTTCAGCATCGGCTTTGCTGATTTTTCGCACCTTCATCGGGCCGATTGTTAGGTTTTCCAGAACGGTCAGATGGGGGAAAAGATTAAACTGCTGAAACACCATGCCCACGTCCTGGCGCAGCTTTCGGATGTCTTTGGAATCCGCGTGAACGTCAATCCCATCAACGGTCAACTGGCCTGCATCATGGTTTTCAAGCCCGTTGAAACACCGAATAAGTGTCGATTTACCAGATCCAGAAGGCCCGCAAATCACAACGCGTTCGCCTTTTTCCACACTCAGGTTGATATTTTTTAGGGCCTGAAACGGGCCATAGAATTTGTCGAGTTCCCGGGCGTTGATGATTGGCTTTGCTGTTTGCATCGGCTGTTCTCTCTTTACGCTGAAAATCGGAAAGGCAGGTTCAGTTTGTGGCGACAGGCGGGCCCTGTGCAACAGGTATTTTTCTTATATTTTCTGTGAACACAGGGGGGATGCGAACAAAATTCGCTAAACGTCTGCTTAGGAGGATTTTGAATCTTTTTCATATCTTGGCCCCCTGTGGCTGTGGGTTCCAGAGGCCGCCAATTTCGTCTCGCGCGACCTTTTCTGAAACCACCAGGGCCACGATCCAGCCGGTGATCACGCTGGTGGCGATGCCAAACCAGACGCCCCAAATTGAGAAATCTAGCACCCCAATGTAAATCCAGATGAAAAACGCCACGCCAAACCCCTGACGGTAAATACCAATCCACAGCGTCCAGATCGGGCGTTTTAGCGCTTGCAGCAGCGAATTGATCGCAAACAGCATCATATAGATGGGCAGGATAAACCCATCGACGCGCAAATAGCTTTGCCCCACACGAATGACATCGGCGTTATCTGTGAAAAGCGACATGGCAAAGCCGCCACCAAACCACAGCATCGGACAGGCGACTGCCATAAGAATGAAACCAAGCTTCCAGCAGAAAAACACGGCGTCGCGTACACGATCTGCGTGACCTGCACCAAAATTCTGCGCCGCAATGGGCAGCAGCGCCCCCGTCATACCCAGCACAGGCAGCAACAGGATCTGTTCTACCCGCAGGGCGACGCCATAGGCGGCAAGTGCATGTTCGCCAAAACCTTTTAATGCGAATTGCACAACAAACCCGCCTGCGAACATCACTACGATGGCAAAGCTTGTCGGCAACATTTGCGCTGTGATTTCTTTGAATTTGACCATATCTGGCGTGAACTCAGAACGTTGAAGGCCCTGCATCATATCGCGCCCTAGAATACGCCACAGAACATAAATCATGACACCGGATTGGCTGATCACTGTGGACAAGGCAATGCCGTTGAACCCCATTCCGTCCCAGATGCCCGGGATGCCATAGATCAGCAGTGGGTTCAGCAGGATGTTGGCAAAGAATGCCGCGATCAGACCGCGCTGCAAGGAGAGCACCTCAAAGCGTGGGGCAATTGCGTTTTTGGGATGATCTGACATATTTTCTGGATGTCTGTACCGTCAGAAATTCTTCAACTCAAACTTCGGCTTCTGGACATCAGCCCGATGATCTGGCGGCGGGTGTTGGTTTCGTCGTCCACCACCCTGCACGAGTTACACGGGATTTTGCAGGTCGCGATGGGTTGGGACGGCATTCATCTTTTTCAGTTTGATATTCGCGCCGTGGATTATGGGTCTTGGGAATTGCATGCAGCGAACCCGGATATTCCGCTGAGTGACTTCGGGTTTTGCCAGAACGACCGGTTTTCCTACATCTACGATATGGGGGATTATTGGAAGCACGAGGTCCGTGTCGAAGCCGTATTGGATGCTGATCCCAAGAAGTCCTATCCAGTTTGTACGGGTGGCGCGGGTGCGTGCCCGCCTGAAGAATGCGGTGGGGCCCAAGGCTATTTGGCGCGGCGGGACGAGGCCAGTG
>NZ_JBMYXF010000020.1:0-51983 GCF_049608145.1 Halocynthiibacter sp. | reverse complement strand
CAGAACCTTGAGGGCCGGGGCCATTTCACCGCTGGATATGCCCTTGAGATAAAGCCAGGGCAGCGCAGCTTCCAGCGTCTTGGTTCTGCGCACATAAGGCGGCACCAAGGCGGATCGGAATGTCACCGGTGTGCCGTCCTTGGATCGAACCTTGGGAATGCGCACGTTTACAGGTCCAATACCCGTTTGAAATGGTCGCTCCGGATGATAGCCATTGCGAACGACAGCCGCGTGACCCGCCTCCGTACGCATCTGGGCAAATTGCGCCATGTAGCCTGAAAACTCAGCTTCTACGGCTTGTGCGATCAATTCCTGCGCCCCCGTCCTGAGCAATTCCGTAAGCGCGTCCGTCATCTTGTCTCGACGCGTAAAATCTAAAATGTTAGTCGTTTCCATGGTGGTGTATCTTTCTTTGGTTGGGATGCTGTCTCACAACAACAAGTCAACCAGATACGCCGCCAACCTTCAAACTGCCAAAACACCAGATTCAGTCATAACTCTGCAGTTAAACACATCATGCTGATGTATTTCATTTTTTCTCGCAGGTTTGAGAAGAATGACGGATCACACGAGATGTTTGAAGGTATCTGATAATTAACGATTTTTCCGCATATCTAGTGAAATTATGCCCTTTGCAGGTATCTGAATTGCCCCAATAAGAGGAGTTGTTCGTGTCAAAGTTTAGCCCTCGTAGCGGCTAAGCCAACTTCATAAAATCTCGCGGGAATAGCTTCTACTATCGCCGCGCGACTCCGTTAGTGAACTTTTCGCGCTCACCTACCGGTCTCTGAACTCATTTATGCGGCCTTTCGCTTGAAAGCCAAGGGGCTTTCGCCGCCAAGCGATGAGTGGCGATGGCGCGTGTTATAGAAGCCATTGGTATACGGGAATATAGCGCCTTCTACTTGCGTCTGGTTTCCCAGCGGTTCCGCCAGACCAGCTCTGCCTTGATCACTGCCGGGCAGTGGATGTTGCTGAACCCATTTGTTCAGCGTCGAGAGCCCCACGCCCAAATCTGATGAAAGCTGGGATCGCCACTTTCATCGAAACTTGTTTCGACTGACCTGCAATGGTTAAGCCATTGCAGGTCAGTCGCACCGCGTCACGTCGGAACTCGTCTGTGTATCCTTTGCCATTCCTTATCTCCTTCATAGCAAACATGCTCGAAAGAGATCGGGACTAAGCCGTGGCGAAGTCAGGCAGATGGCACTCAGAAATGAACCTAGTAAGACAACGCAACGTGCGTGGCCCTGTGTTTGCACAGACATCACATAACAATGCCTCAGGAGGTGCTTGAGAACAGGACCGTTACTTCTTTCTTGCTCAGTTTTGGCCGTACGCTGGTGAAGCCTTTTGCGTCTTGCGTTTCAAGTTCAGGGAAGATGGTCAGCACCTCTTCGCGCGCTTCTTGGGTAAGGGAGTTGAGAGCTTCGACACCTGGATTGAAACTCTCAGTCCATATACCATCGCTTTGGATCAACTCATGATCATCAAACATAATGTGGCAATATGTTACGTCATCAGGCTCATCAATGAAAGCAACACCAACTTCTACAAGGCTTTTTGCCATAACCAAAACTTCGCTTCCGGTCCCAAACAGAAGGTCAGCCTGCTCTGATGTCAGCATGACCTGGTGCAGTGGCGAATAGAATGTGGTCTTTTTATTGCCGATTGCGCCTTCGGGAATGCGAACAGGGCGCAGTTTTTCAAACTGTTCAAGTTCAGTCTTCCGGTGAAGGTGTTGACCGGACCAGATAACTTCTCGGGGACCATTGTCAAATGAAGCAACCCAATCACCCGCTTCGATGTCTTCGATGTCTTCGACGTTCTTCAACGTCCCGTCAGCCATTTTGATCTTGGTACCTTTCACAAAACAGGGGGAACCTCCGCCGAATACAGCACCACCGCCGCCATTGTCAAATTGCTGGAACTGCAGATTGGCGACTTTCGTGCCAGAGGCATTATAGATAAACATCTGGGTTCGGAACGTACCATACGGGTGATTGGGGCCGGTACCTTGTACCGCAGTATTTGCCTGATTGGTATTGTACATCGACGATTCACCGCCCCAGTCGGAGGGGTTGCCCGTGCCATCGTCAGGCGACACGACATGTGTCCAGCCTGGCGGCAGGGTAACACGGAAATATTCAATTGACGTGTTAAGTCTATATCCAGCTCTTACGTATAAACTTTTATAAGTCGTCATATTCGGGTCAAACGTAACATCCAGCAGCGTTCCGTTGCCGGTAAACCCGGTTTCGGTGACATTCGCATCCGGCCCGCCAGGGGCAAAGCCTTGTGCATCCCCATAAGTAGTCAGATAGTAACCTTGTCTGGGAACAGTATTGCCGTTTGTATCGTTATGAGAAACAGGACCCTGGGGCGAAGCATCATCCAGAACAATCTTGTTCACAGCGCCATTAGGATTGCCGTTATTATAAAGATACCGACTATAGGGAGGGTTTAGTCCGGTTATCGATCCGGGTCCAGTAAAATTCAACGGCATATAACTTGCTCCTACGTATCACTGACGACAATCAAAGACGTTTACAGGACATTACAACCTGAAAAAGGTTGAAATAAAAGTAAAAATGCACATTCCCATGTCGGGATCGCGAGTAATTTGAAAATATGGAAGAAAAACCACACAAAACGAAGTTGCAAAGATGAAATTACAGGATGCGCTGGCAAAACACACCTACGTCTATAGCATTGATTCGGAAGATCATGTTAAGACCGAGACAACTCTTATAGCTGGTGATACCTATGACGATTGAAAAGACATTCCATTTTATTACAGGTCTGCCGCGTTCCGGCTCTACCATGCTGGCTGCTATACTTCGTCAGAACCCCGACATTATGGCTGGCATGACCAGCCCTGTGGGCAGCATGACCGCTGCTATGCGGGCAATGATGACGCAAAACCGCGAAATCGAAAGTCTGCTGGATGATGATGTCCGGGTTCGCATGTTGCGCGGAATATTCGATAGTTATTACGCGGGTTTTCCAGATCAGAACATTGTTTTTGATACAAACAGGGCATGGTCTATCCGCATTCCAGAATTGTTGCAGATTTTCGACGATTTCAAAATGATTGCCATGGTCCGCAATCCGGCTTGGGTGATGGATTCAGTGGAACGAATGCTCCAGAAAAATGCTATCCGTCCTTCCAGCCTTGCCCCTGCGGGCAGCAATCTGGCTCAGCGTGTCGAAGCTTATATGCAGAACGGGGGATTCATCGGCGGTCCTATGGCAAACTTAAAAGAAGCCATGTATGGTCCCCATTCTTCCCGATTGATGATCGTTGAATATGAAGCACTTTGTGCCGATCCAAAGGTCACACTGAATGCAATTTATGATTTTGTCGGCAGAGATCGGTTTGATCATGACTTCACAGACTTGGACTACAAGCAGGAACGCTTTGATGAGGCCTTGAATTCTGAGGGGCTTCATACAGTCTCTGGTCCTGTAGAACAGCGTACGCGCAAAACTCTTTTGCCGCCTGAGGTCTTCATGGCGCTGTCCTCACAGGTGTTCTGGTCTGGAGATATATCAACAAATGCAGCCAGGGTTGTACTCTGATCCCCTCACAAACGGTCGATTTGAGAGTTCTCGATACCGGCACTCTGTTGCCGGTAAAAACCTTAGGCTTGTCCGGATTTAGTTCCGGTCTCTTTCGAGCGATATTCGCACTGAAGGAGATAAAGAATGGTACGGAGATACAGTGACGATTTTAGACGTGATGCGGTGCGCATCGCAACGACCGGTGGCTTAACGCGACCACAAGCGGCCTTTGAGTTGGGAGTGGGTTCAGGAGCACCAGAATAACGATCGGATGTCTGGATCACATGAAGATGTGGAAAAGGGAAATGCACGCCTGCGCAAAGAGAATTGACTTCTGCGCGAGGAGAGGGGGCTGCTAAAAAGGCGTGAGGTTTGCCTTATCCACTGCCCGGAAGTTGATATGCAGTATCGATGAGAGGGGACGCTTGGAGGAATATCTGTTCATTGAGTTTCTGTGCCGTATTTTGCGTCTTCTTGTGGTTTCCGTGCATGGCGATCACGGCCGATCAGCCCGGGGCGATATGGTGCTTTTGGGCCATATCGCCATGAGCAACACCGTCCCCAACAACATCGCCAGATTTCGCAAAGAACAGGGCATGTCCCAAGCGGCCCTTGCAGATCGTCTCAATATGTCGATCACGCAACTGTCGCGGCTGGAACGTGGGATTTCATCGGTGACGCAATTCAGGATGCAGGTGCTGGCGGAATTATTCGGCGTTGAGCCACACGAACTCTTCAAAGACAGCAAGTCTAAGGAGCGTGTCGAATTGAAAGTAATGAAGGATGTGATCGTCCAGTTGGACGAAATGGTTGCCCGGCTGGATGTGTCGCTGACACCAAAGCAACGTGGTGACCTGACGATTGAACTGTATTTGCTGGAAATCAATGATCAGGATGCCGACACATTGTCCGATCATCAGGTTGATCTGAAAAGTTCGAAGGCATGGTGCGGGCATTGGGGTGGTAATTCACGCCGGAATTGTCTTCGTGGTTAGCCAAGTCAGGGATTGGTGGGGGTGTTCCGTGTGATTTTGTCCCAATAATGAGGCGACGTTGCCCCAATAAGGGATTCTTGAAAACTCAAAAATCCCTTATTTTTAAGGCATATTTACACAGACATGCAGATGTATTTCATCTCGAGGTATTCTTCGATGCCGTGGTGAGAGCCTTCGCGGCCGAGGCCTGATTGTTTGACGCCGCCGAAAGGTGCCACCTCTGTGGAAATCACGCCGGTGTTCACGCCGACCATGCCGTATTCAAGGGCTTCCGCGACTTTGTAAACGCGCGACAGGTCTTTGGCGTAGAAGTAGGACGCGAGGCCATAGATCGTGTCATTCGCCATTGCGATCACATCATCGACGTCATCGAATTTGAACAGCGGCGCAAGCGGGCCGAAGGTTTCATCGGTCGCAACCTGCATCTCCTGGGTGACGCCTGTGACGATGGTTGGTTCATAGAAGGTGCCACCCAATGCGTGCGCTTTACCGCCGGATAGCAGGGTTGCGCCCTTAGATGTCGCGTCTGCCAGATGTTCTTCGACTTTTGCCACAGCCGCTGGGGTGATCAGGGGGCCGGTTGTGATGCCGTCTTCCATACCGTCGCCCACGTTCAGTTTTGCAACGGCGGCTGCCAGTTTTTCAGCAAAGGTATCATAGACACCGGCCTGCACGTAGATCCGGTTCGCACACACACAGGTCTGGCCGTTGTTGCGGAACTTACAGATCATCGCGCCTTCCACGGCGGCATCGAGATCCGCGTCATCAAAGACAATAAACGGCGCGTTGCCACCCAGCTCCATTGAGCATTTCATCACCTGGTCCGCCGCCTGACGCATCAGGATACGACCGACATTGGTGGAGCCGGTGAAAGTCAGTTTACGTACAGCAAAGTTTTCGCAGAACTCTTGGCCGATGCCTGCTGCATCTGTCGCTGGAATCACGTTAAAGACACCTGCTGGAATGCCGGCACGTTCCGCCAGCACAGCCATGGCAAGCGCAGACAGTGGGGTTTCCGTCGCAGGGCGCGCCACAAAAGTACAACCGGCCGCAAGCGCTGGGGCCGCTTTACGGGTGATCATCGCATTTGGGAAGTTCCAGGGCGTGATGGAACCCACAACACCGATGGGCTGTTTCAGCACCATGATGCGTTTGTCAGGCTGATGTCCCGGGATGGTTTCGCCGTAAACCCGTTTGGCTTCTTCCGCGAACCATTCAACAAATGACGCGCCATACATGATCTCGCCTTTGGCTTCTGCCAGAGGTTTGCCCATCTCAGCGGTCAGGATCGCGGCAAGATCATCCGCATTTTCAACCATCAGATCGTACCAGCGGCGCAGAGTGTTCGCCCGTTCCTTGGCCGTCAGGGCTGCCCAGGGTTTCATCGCAGCTTCAGCATCCGCAATACAGGCTTCGGTCTGCGCGCGGCTCACGTCCTGCACGGTGGCAATGACGTCGCCACGCGCCGGGTTTTTCACGTCAAACGTTGCGCCGGTTTCAACCCATTCACCATTGATATAGGCGCGGGTTTCCAGCAGGGCAGGGTCTTTCAGCAGGGATTTCAGGTTTGTCGCGGACATGGTATTTCTCCGAATGCAGAACAGTTGCGCTTTCAAAGCACGCAGCCTAAGTCTTGTCCAGATAATATGATCAAATCTTCAGAGGTAGAGCCAGCCATGCCGGATACACAGTCCAACGATGATGCTTATGCGAACGGTGCCTATATTGTAGGTGCGGCCGACTACCCGGGCCGTTGGGAAGAACTGGCCCATGACTGGCGCATGCATGAAAATACTGCGGGGCGGGCGCGTCTGAACCTGACGTATGGCGAAGCGCCACGACAGCAGTTTGATCTGTTCCTGCCGGAATGCCGCCCGGAAGGTACGCTGATTTTTATCCACGGTGGCTATTGGCGGGCGTTTGACAATAAGTCTTGGTCGCATCTTGCCAGGGGCGCGCAGGTACGGGGCTGGGCAGTGGCGATGCCGTCCTATACGCTGTGTCCTGAGGTATCGATTGCAGATATCACACAGGAAATCTGCAAGGCGCTGCACCATATTGCGGGGATGACAAAAGGGCCGATTGCACTTGCGGGGCATTCCGCCGGAGGGCATCTGGTGGCGCGGATGTTGTGCCAGGATGTAGAACTTGCACCTGATGTCGCGGCACGTTTGGTGAAAGTCACACCGATTTCACCACTGTCCGATTTGCGCCCGCTGGTCGATACGGCAATGAACGATGACTTTACCATGGATGGGGATGCCGCCTGGGCCGAAAGCCCCTTGCGTGAAACAGCGCCCCGAAATGTGCCCATGACCTGTTGGGTTGGTGGTGATGAGCGCCCCGCGTTTATTGATCAAGCGCGCTGGCTGGCAGAGGCATGGAACCAGGAGTTGGTCGTAGATCCTGATCTGCATCATTTCAATGTGATTGACGGGCTGGCAGACGGAAATTCATCACTGACGAAGACGGTGCTGGGGTTTCAACCAAGGATTTGATCCCTTGGTTTTTTGTGGCTGACAGAGCGTGTTAAGAAATGGGGTTGTGGGTTGTGAGAGGGCGCACAAAATTGCAGCTTGCGCCAGGTGGGGCAGGCCGCGTATTGGGGGCACAGATAACGGATGAGCGATCATGACTGCATTTACCCCCACGTCTGACAATACACGCCAGCTGCGTGATGCCTATGGCCGCTTTGCGACCGGAGTGTGCATTGTCACTACGCAAACTCCAGCGGGTCCGGTTGGCATGACCGTGAACAGCTTTTCTTCTGTGTCTCTGGATCCGGCTCTGGTTCTTTGGTGCCCGATGAAAGGGTCTGATCGTACCGAACACTTTGCATCCGCCAGCCATTTCGCCATTCATGTGCTGCGCGAAGATCAAGGTGACTTGGCTATGATGTTTGCAAAACATGGCGATGCATTTGGCGGGCTTTCAGTCAGCGAAGGGATGGGCGGTGTGCCGCTATTGCCAGACTGGAGCGCAAGGTTTGAATGCGTGGCAACCGCGCAGCATGATGCCGGGGACCACTTGATTCAAATCGGGCAAGTCCTGAGGGCCGATTACAATGACTCGGCACCGCTGATCTTTACGGGCGGAGGCTTTGGAGGATTCACCGCGTCCTGATTTATTTTTTGCCGAATGTATCCTAGGGGATGGGGGCAGCGCCCCCACCTGTTTAGCTGTCAGAACGCTTTGGTAGCACCCAGTCCGGACGTGCAAAATGGCAGGTATAGCCATTTGGGTTCTTTTCTAGGTAATCTTGATGAAACTCCTCTGCGACCCAGAAATCGCTTGCAGGTATCACCTCTGTTACCACTTTTCCAGGCCACAGGCCTGATGCATTTACATCTGCAATTGTATCCAGGGCGCAGGCTTGTTGTGTTTCATTGGTGTAGAAAATTGCAGACCGATAGCTTGTGCCCAGATCATTACCCTGGCGGTTGCTGGTTGTCGGGTCGTGGATCTGAAAGAAAAACTCTAGCAGTTTTCGGAAACTGGTTTTCGACGGGTCAAAAATAATTTCGATCCCTTCGGCATGTGTCCCATGATCCTTATAGGTCGCATTGGGCACATCACCGCCTGTGTAACCGACGCGGGTGGAAATCACACCATCCATGCGACGGATCAGGTCTTCCATACCCCAGAAACATCCTCCGGCCAGGACTGCGCGTTCTGTGCTCATTATTTCTCTCCCTCAAACAAATGTGCATATTCGCCATAGCCCTCGGATGTGAGATCCGCCAGCGCAATAAAGCGTAGAGAGGCGGAATTAATACAATAGCGCAGCCCGCCCTGATCCATAGGCCCGTCCGGGAAAACATGGCCCAGATGACTGTCGCCATGGGTGGAACGCACTTCGGTGCGGACCATGCCATGGGTTATATCGCGCAGTTCCTGAACATGGCTGTCTTCCACAGGTTTCGAAAAGCTGGGCCAGCCACACCCGCTGTCAAATTTGTCCATCGAGGTGAACAGCGGTTCACCTGAAACAATATCAACGTAAAGCCCTGGGGCCTTGTTTTTATCAAGGACGCCCGTAAAGGCGCGTTCAGTGCCGTTTTCCTGAGTGACCCGGAATTCTTCTGCACTTAGACGGGCGATGGCGTCGGGGTCTTTATGGTAACGTGTCATGGCGTTCCTTTCCGTGTTGAAGGGAATATGGGCAGGGCGTGATCATTTGTCCATGAAAGTTACAGCTGATGATTTTCTTGTGAGAACCGCGCGAGGTCGGTGACAAGACCCGTCGGGAAGACTACATACGCAACATGGATAAGAAAACAGCAATCACCGCCTTCGCAGCGCTCAGCCAGGAAAGCCGACTGGATGTGTTTCGCCGTCTTGTACAAGCGGGAGAGAAGGGCATGTTGTCCGGGGAAATCGCCACAGCCCTTGATCAAAAACAGAATACGGCCTCTGTAAACCTGTCCATTCTCTTGCGTGCCGGTCTAATCCGCAATGAACGTGATGGGCGCACGGTGCGTTATTTCGCAGATTTTGACGGGATTGGCGGGATGCTTGGGTATCTTTTGGAAGACTGCTGCGGTGGCCAAGCCGATCAATGCCAGCCGTTGATCCGTCAGTTAAAGCTGGGCTGTTAATCGGGTTTTATGCCTTTGGACGTGCCGCTTTTTCGGCAATGCCTGAGACACCTTCACGTCGATCAAGTTCCGCAAGAACGCTGTCAAATTTGACACCAGATGCCTGTAACATCACCAGGAGATGATACAGCACATCTGCGGCCTCAGCTGTCAGATTGGTCGTGTCACCTTTGACCGATGCGATGATTGCTTCTACCGCTTCTTCCCCAAATTTTTCGGCGCATTTCTCTGGGCCTTTCGCCAAAAGTTTGGCTGTCCAGGAACTGTCTGGGTCGGCGCTGGCGCGGTTGGCGATGGTGTCTGCAAGGCGGGAAAGCGTATCCATGGGTTACTCCAGTCGCATTGGAATGCCCGCGTTTGCCATATGTTCTTTGGCTTCGCGGATGGTGTAATCACCAAAGTGAAAGATAGAGGCGGCCAGCACTGCTGATGCGCCGCCTTTAGTTACACCTTCAACCAAATGATCCAGCGTGCCGACACCACCAGACGCGATCACAGGCACATGCACCGCATCCGAAATGGCACGGGTCAGGGGCAGGTTGAAACCGGCACGGGTGCCGTCCCGGTCCATGCTTGTCAGTAGGATTTCACCGGCGCCTTTTGCCACCATGGTTTTGGCGAAACTCACAGCATCAATACCCGTAGCATTGCGCCCACCATGGGTGAAAATTTCCCATTTTCCGGGCGCCACGGTTTTTGCATCAATCGCGACAACAATACATTGGCTGCCAAATTGATTTGCAGCCTCTGATACAACATCAGGATTGGCCACGGCGGCGGAGTTAAAGGACACTTTATCTGCACCTGCAAGCAGCAGATCCCGCACATCTTTTGCACTGCGCACGCCGCCCCCGATGGTCAGGGGCACATAACATTGTTCTGCGGTCCGGCGTGCCACGTCAAACATGGTGCCGCGGTTTTCATGGGTAGCTTTGATATCGAGAAAACAGATCTCATCGGCGCCGGCGGCATCATAGGCACGTGCGCTTTCTACGGGGTCGCCCGCATCAATCAGATCAACGAAATTCACGCCTTTAACGACGCGGCCTTCAGCGACGTCTAGGCAGGGAATGATACGGGTTTTCAGCATGTTTGCCCCCTGATGGTGTTGCGGCGGTTTTAGGCGCAATCCTGTCGAAAGGGAAGGCTCAATGCAGTGATCGCAAATCGTGAGTGCGGGGTGTGGTACGGGCTGTGGGGCCAAAGCCATTATCAATGCGCAGGTTTGGGAACAGATTGAACAATTCTTCTCGGGCGGCTTGTGGCATCAATCCCTTGGACAATTGGCCTGCATGCAGGCTTTCAGAAGGGGCACCATTGGCGAAAATGACTTCGTGGGCATCAAACAATAGATGAATGTAAGACACGGTGTCTGTGGAATGGTCTGGGATAACCTTCTGATCATCTAGCAATGCTTTGGCGGGGACCAGGATTTCACGTTCAGCAAACAACAGTTCTGCACGCCATCCGGTCAACATCATGCGATGCTGTGGTGATACACGCATGTTTTGCGATGGCAGGCCAGGCCCCAATGCGCCTTTGCGGATGAGAATGGGCTGGTGGTGTGGATTGGCCGCGAGATGCGCAGCATCCAGTGTTCGCACGCAGACCCAACGCAAAGCCTGAAACCCATTGTCCGCCGTGAGAACCATATCACCGGCCTGAAGAACTTCGACCGGACGCAAACCCGTGGCTGTCCGGATGAGCGTGCCTGGTGTGAAGCAAGGGATTAAACCCAAATTAAACCCAACAACCCCGACCACTTCGTTGATGTGGTTGACTTCGTTATCTTTGGATTTTTCTTCTTCGATTTTAAAGCTGGCACCATTGCTGTTGGTGCCAGTCAGGACCAGGCGTGCAGTGTCAGCACCTGCTATGGTTTGTGTGTCACCGACATAAACCCCATTGCTGAATGTGGTACCCAGTCCGACGAAATCGGCATTTTCATCAACGCCACCTTGGCGTTTGGCCGCACCAGACCCATCCACGTTGGAACCGCCAGCTTGAATGGCAATCCAACCAATGGTTTCGGTCCCGTGAGTGCCATTCATTTGTTCTTGTTCTTGTAGGCGAATATCAAAACCGGACGATGTGACATTCAGCGGGTCGCTGTCCACCGTCGTGTTATCATTGTGAGACATGACCGAGGTCAGTACCACAGGTGTTCCTGAAAATGGCGTTCCGAAGTTCACGCCTGTAGACCCAGAACCATTTGCCTGGGTATCTCCCGCCGTGATCGTACGGCCATCAGGCAACGTATGTGTACCTTTTTCGATGGCGACCCAGTGAAAATCTTCGTTACCATGGGTGGCGTCGCTAAGGTAATCCCATTCTTCGATGATAAAGCTGAATCCAGTGTCATCCGTCGAAACGATGCGCACAGAAAAGGGCGAGTTACCGCCTGCAGTTGACGTTATTGCGATAATAGGGTCTGTCAAGTCTTCGGTGAAGTCTACCCGAATTGGGGCATCTACAACCGGTTGACTTGCAGTCAATTTGCCTGCTTCACCAATAGCCACTTTATGACCTGTACTTATTATTTTTCACTGCGTTTTTTGCGAATCATAGAAAGAAAATGATTCGCTGAGAAGCGAAAAGTTTAGCAAAGGTTAATTTTTGTGGGTGTTTCCGAGATTGGGAAAGGTGATTTCTTCCCACTGTTAACGCTCAGACCCGGTGGGTCTGAGATTTGTTTTTTGTCAATTGTTTAACTTAATCAATCCCTTAAGGTTGATAGCGCTTCAGTTAGATCAATCGCGCCGTCATACAAAGCGCGGCCGGAAATTGCGCCGTTCAAGTTTGCGCCGCAGTTTTTCAGAGCACGCAGATCTTCGAGTGAACTAACGCCCCCAGACGCAATCACCGGGATAGATACGGCACGGGCCAGATCTGCAGTGGCTTCGACGTTCACGCCTTTCATTGCGCCGTCGCGCAGGATGTCGGTGTAGATGATCGCGCAAACACCTGCGTCCTCAAAAGATTTTGCTAGATCAGTGACCATCACATCGGTTTCTTCCGCCCAGCCTTTGGTGGCCACTTTACCGTTGCGTGCATCAATACCAACGGCGACTTTGCCCGGGAATTCTTTTGCGGCCTCACGCACCAGATCCGGGTTTTCCACGGCGACTGTGCCCAGGATGACGCGGGCGAGGCCTTTGTCGATCCAACGTTCAATTGTTGCCATATCCCGGATGCCGCCGCCCAGTTGGGCAGGGGTTTTTGTCTGTTTTAGGATCTCTTCCACCGGGGCGGCGTTCACAGGTTCACCTGCAAAAGCACCATTAAGATCAACAAGATGTAACCATTCACAGCCCGCGTTTACGAATTCCATCGCCTGGGCTGCAGGGTTGTCGTTGAACACGGTTTCCTGTTCCATATCCCCATGCACAAGGCGCACGGCGCGGCCGTCTTTGAGGTCGATAGCGGGGTAAAGGATCATGGGGAACTCCTGACTGATTCAGCGCGCTTTTGCCATGTTGTGTATGGATTTGCAAAGAGCCTGTGGTCGCAGCTTCACCTGAGGTAAGTCTGGACAGATGATAGTATTGCCCGCCATCATGGCGAAAACTTAAAAGGGAGAGATGTTATGAAAAAGATTGCACTGGCTGCGCTGGGCTTTGTTGCTATGGCTGGAACTGCAATGGCAGACCCGATCCACGGCACCTGGCAGACCATTCCAGATGACAATGGTCATTATGGTCATATTGAGATTTCTGCTTGCGGATCAGCGGTTTGCGGAACCCTGGTGCGGGCCTATGACAGTGCGGGCACGCAGCTTGAGACTGACAATGTTGGCAAACGTTTGGTCTGGGATATGGAAAATGTTGGCGGTGGTGAATACGACAATGGCAAAGTCTACAGCCCGGACCGTGACAAGACTTACAACGGCGAAATGGAATTGTCCGGAAACAGCCTTACCGTGAAAGGTTGTGTGTTTGGGATCTGCCGTTCCGGTGGCACCTGGAGCCGTGTGAACTGATTTAAGTTCATCCCTTGTGGGGGCGCTGCCCCCACACCCCGGAGTATTTCAAGCAAGATGAAACCGGGGCGTTGAAGGGGGGATTTTGAGATGCACAACGTATGCACATTATATGCATATGTTATGCATATCGGGCGGGCGGCGGATTAAGCCGCCCTTTACCTGTGTTAAGGCTTCCAGGTTAGGAAGTTGCCGATCATGCGCAGCCCGGTGTGTTGGCTTTTTTCCGGGTGAAACTGCATGCCGATCATCGTGTCGCGTGCGATAATCGCCGTGACATTGCCGCCGTAATCCACATGGGCAAGCTGATCCTGCGGGTTGGTCACATCAAATCGAAAGCTGTGCACAAAATAGGCGTGATCGCCGGATTGGATACCATCCAGTACAGCATGGTCCTGATGCAGCACCAGATCGTTCCAGCCCATATGCGGAACTTTCATCGCGGGGTCAGACGGGGTGATTTCGACAACCTCGCCTTTG
Organism: Halocynthiibacter sp.; assembly: GCF_049608145.1. NCBI lineage: Bacteria > Pseudomonadati > Pseudomonadota > Alphaproteobacteria > Rhodobacterales > Paracoccaceae > Halocynthiibacter > Halocynthiibacter sp. The sequence goes on along the minus strand of NZ_JBMYXF010000020.1, from coordinate 38,367 downwards.
ATCCAATCAAGACCTGGCGTGTCTTCATATTCGCGCCCCATTGAGGCCATCAGCTGCATGCCAACACAAATGCCAAGAAAGGGGCGGCCGTCTTTGGTCACGGCCTGTTCCATGGCCTCGCAGATCGCGGTGTGATCCACCAGTTCCTGGCGGCAGGCAGGGAAGGCGCCATCACCCGGCAGAACCAGGCGGTCGGCGCGGGCGATTGTATCGGCGTCTGAGGTTACGATGACCTCACCGGCATTGGTTTCCGTGGCCATGCGCTGGAACGCTTTTTCGGCCGAATGCAGGTTGCCGGAACCGTAGTCAATAATAGCCGTCAGCACTTAGAGAGCCCCTTTGGTGGAAGGAATAGCATCGGCTTTGCGCGGATCGGTTTCCACGGCGATGCGCAGGGCGCGGGCCACGGCCTTGAACGCGGCTTCGACGATGTGGTGGCTGTTGAACCCGTGGATCTGGTCGATGTGTAGGGTGATGCCGCCCTGTGTTGCGAAGGCTGTGAAGAATTCGCGCACAAGTTCCGTGTCAAATGTGCCGATCTTTTGGGTAGGCACATCAACATTCCAGACAAGGAACGGACGCGCGGAGAGATCCAGGGCACAGCGCACCTGTGCGTCATCCATCGGCAGGTGACATTCGCCATATCGACGGATGCCTTTTTTATCGCCAAGCGCCTGTGTCAGGGCCTGACCCAGGGCAATGCCCACGTCTTCGACTGTGTGGTGGTCATCGATATGTAGATCACCCGTGGCACGCACGGTGATGTCGATCAGAGAATGGCGCGCCAACTGATCCAGCATATGGTCAAAGAAACCCACGCCGGTCTGCATGTTATAGACGCCGGTACCGTCGAGATTTATCTCAACGGAAATGTCAGTTTCATTGGTTTTACGGGTCACGGTTGCTGTGCGCATGGCGGGCCTCTTGAATAAACTCATCTGCTTATAGGGGGCGGTGGCGGAATTTCCAATATGCTCAATTGCCCATTGTGTGGGTGCGGCGATCTGTGCGAGATTTCGGGTAACTTATAACGGGAGAGATCCATGACAAATCTGGTTTTTGTGCAGCTGCGCTGTCGTCCGGGCACGACCTATAAGGTGGCGGAACAGATCATGCTGAAAGAAGTGCATTCTGAGCTGTATTCCACATCAGGCGATTATGACCTGATTATGAAGCTTTATGTGCCGGAAGGCGAAGACACCGGTAAGTTTATCAACGGTATCCTTGCCGATGTGACGGAACTTGAACGGTCTCTGACGACCATGACGTTTAAGGCGTTTTAAGGCGGATCAGCGGGGCGAGGGCCCAGGACAGGAAGAATGCCCCGGCAGCCACGCAGATGATGGTGGGCCCGGCGGGGGTATCATATTGGGCCGACAGCAGAATGCCGATCAGGCCGGATGATGCACCGATGCTGGTTGCGAACAGAGCCATGGTTTCGGGGCTGCGGGCCAGTGGTCTTGCGGCGGTGGCGGGGATGATCAGAAGTGCCCCGATCAAAAGCGCACCGACGATTTTGATGGCAACGGCAACCACCAGCGCAAGCGCGAGCGTTAGGATCAGTTCTTCGCGTTTGGGGCTGATACCACTGGCCTGCGCCAGATCAGGCGATAGGGTGGCGGTTAACAGGTTTTGCCAGCGTGTCAGGATCAGCGCACAAATCGCAAGTGAACCGGCCCAGATCAGGGCAAGGTCTGCTTTGCTGACGGCCAGGATTTCTCCAAACAGCCAGGCGGACAGATCAATACGCACGCCTTGCATCAGCGATACGGTCACAAGCCCTGTCGCAAGGGCGCTGTAAGCCAGCACGCCGAGCAGGCTGTCATGGTTTAGGTGTCGCCCGGCCAAGGTTGAGAGCAGCAAGGCCATAAGCACGGAAATGCCAAGAACACCGGTGAGGGCAGAGGTGCCAAATGCCAGGGCTAGGGCCACACCCAGAATGGCCGCATGGGCGGTGGCGTCACCCAGATAAGCAAGCCGTCGCCAGACCACGAAACAGCCCAGAAGACCTGCGGCAAGACCTGTGCCAATGGCGGCCAGAATGGCGCGGATCAGAAAATCATCCAGCATGTTCAGTCTCTTCCAGCGGGTGGTTGCAATTAGGGCCATGGGGATGGCTGTGGTCATGGTCGTGGCGATATAATGCCAGCGCGCCCTGTGTGCCATTGCCAAAGAGTGCGCGATATTCCGGGGCAGAGGCCACGATATCGGGGGTGCCGTGGCAGCAGACATGACCGTTCAGACAGATCACACGATCCGAACTTGCCATGACAACATGTAATTCATGGCTGACCATCAGGATGGCGCAATTTGTTTCATTTCGCAGGGTTTCGATCCGGCGGTAAAAAGCGGCTGATCCGGGTTGGTCCAGGCCCGTGGTGGGTTCGTCCAGCATCAGAAGGTCAGGTTTTTCCAGCAGGGCACGGGCCAGGACAACACGTTGAAACTGACCGCCGGAAAGGTCTGCGATTTGGCGGTTTTCCAGCGCTTCGGCCCCGGCTGCGGCAAGGGCTGTGCGAATATCGGCCATGTTGCGGCGTTTCGGCAAAGACAGAAAACGACGCGCGGTGAGTGGCAGGCTGGGATCAATGCGCAGGTTTTGGGGAACATAGCCGATGCGCAGGCCCGGCGCGCGGGTGATACTGCCGGATGACACGCGGGCTGCGCCAATGATGGCGCGCAAAAGCGATGTTTTACCAGATCCATTGGGCCCGACCACGGTGACGATTTCCCCGCGGGTGATGCGAAAATCCACGTTGCGCAGAGCGGCGGTGCTTCCGGCTTGGACCGAAATATCACGTGCTTCTATCAGCTGGGTCATGATGTGGTATCTGTCCCGGCGTTGTCGCGGCACGAGGGGCAGGTGCCTTCGATTTCGATCACGGCGGTGTTGATCGTGAAACCCATCTGATCTGCGGCACGCCCCAGATCGCCGGTGCCGGGGGATGCTGGGATTTCGGCCACAAGATCACAATCAGAACAGATCATAAAGGCGGGGTTATGGGCCTGTCCTGGGTGCATGCAGGCGGTCCAGGCGTTCAGCTTTTCAACCTTATGCACAAGGCCGTGGTTTTGCAGGAAATCCAATGCGCGGTAGACAACAGGGGGTTGGCTGCCCAGGCCTTCGGCCGCCAGATGAGGCAAAATATCATAGGCGCCTAGGGCTTTATGCCCTTCTAGGAGGATTTCCAGCACGCGGCGGCGCACTGGGGTCAGTTGAAGTTTGTTTTGCGCGCAATGGTCCTCTGCCGCCTTGATAGAGGTCGCGACACAACTGCTGTGGTCGTGTTTTTCAAATCCGCTGTTGCTCATATCCGGCTTTCATCTGTTTTTGGTTGCTATGTTATAATGTATCATATATCGCTGAAGGTCAAATGTAATAATATAACATGAGAGCGCCATGCTGAAATATTTGCCCGCTGCCCTGACACTGACAATTGCAGGTGCTGCATCTGCCGAGGTTCCTGATGTCGTTGCGGATATCGCACCCATCCAATCCATTGCTGCCCGGGTCATGCAAGGTGTTGGGACCCCTGATGTATTGTTGCCCCCGGGGGCCGATCCGCATCATTATGCGATGCGCCCATCTGAAGCGCGTTTGTTGCAGAACGCTGATTTCGTTCTGATGGCTGGTGCGGGGCTGACACCTTGGTTGAATGACACGCTGGATACATTGGCGGCGGACGCGCAGCGGTTGGAGATGGCGCGCATAGAGGGTGTTGTTCTGATTGAGGCGGCGGGATTGTCTGATGACGATGATCACACCGGAGAGCACCATCACGAAGAAGAGGGCCACGGAGAGGATCATCACGAAGCTGGGCATGACGATGACCATTCAGATGATCCGCATATGTGGTTGAACCCTGAGAACGCAATTGTATTTGCCCTAGAACTGGCGGAAAGCTTGGCGACGGCTGATCCTGAACATGCGGATGCCTATGTTGCGAATGCCTCTGAATTCTCTGAGGAATTGTTGTTGGTGATATCGGACACGGAACAGCGCATGGAGAAAATTCAGGCCAGTCACATCGTCACCCATGATGCCTTTGCCTATTTTGAAACACGGTTTGGCAAACGCGCGCTGGGCGCGGTGAGCAATTCACATGCGACGCGTCCTGGGGCTGCGCATTTGAAGGAAATGCAGGCGCTTGTTTCCAGTCAGAACGTCACCTGTGTTCTTGCGGAACCGGGCTATGCCGAAGGGCTGTTGGAAACAGTTTTTGAAGGGCATGCGTTCACGGTTTCTGTTGCTGATCCGCTGGGCGGATCCTTGGTGCCGGGGGCCGATCTTTATGCTGGTATTCTGTCTGAACTTGCCCGTGCATTCGAGGCCTGTGCAGGTTGACCGGCTGCCAAACAAGGCCCTGATCGGAAAAATGCGACGGTCAGGGCAATATAGCCTGTAAATATGTGGCTGCTGCTGTAATGCTATTGGCATGAGCAGCAGGCACGAGACATATATCATTGGCGTTGATGGCGGTGGAAGTGGCTGTCGTGTGGCGATTTCTGACACGCAGGGGCATATTCTGGCCCGTGCCGAGGGGGGCGCTGCGAATGTTTCGACGGATTTTGCGGCGTCGATCCGGAATATTCTTGCTGCAATGGAAACAGCGGTACAGCAGATTGAAATAACCCTAGATGATCTTGGGGCATCGGCTGTTCATTTGGGGCTGGCCGGTGTGATTTCCGATGAAATTTCTAACCGTGTCGCCGCAGCGCTGCCTTTTCAGAATATATGCGTCACAGATGATCGGCCTACGGCCCTTGCGGGGGCTTTGGCCGGGCGTGATGGCAGTCTTTTGGCGATTGGCACCGGGGTGATTGTCGCGACCCGAAACGGAACAATGCTATGCTGTGCCAGTGGTTGGGGCCTGCAAGTGTCGGATCACGGCGGCGGTGCCTGGCTTGGGCGGCGATTGCTGGAAGAGGTTCTGTTTTGTTGCGATGGCCTGCGTGAACACACGGCGCTGACACGTAAAATATCGAATGATTTTTCTGGAGATCCTGCGCAAATCGCAAGCTTCAGTTTGACTGCTTCGCCCGGGGATTTTGGACAGTTCGCCTGTGATATCGTTTCCTTTGCGTCCCAGGCCGACAATGTGGGGCAGATGTTGTTGAAATCCGGGGCTGCGTATTTGCAAGATAATTTGCGGGCAACAGGATTTCGTGCAGGTGATCAGCTGTGTCTAAGTGGCGGTCTGGGGCCCATCTATGCGGCCTATCTGGCGGATGAGTTTACGCAAGATTTGATTGCTCCGGAAGGGGATGCGCTTGCGGGGGCGTTGCAATTGGCGGCGGGGCTGCAGGCGGAGAGGGATGGATGACTGAATTTCAGACACAAATGCGGCGCGAGACCTTGGAAATCCCCGATGCAACAGAGCGTCTATTGTCCATGGGGGACGCGGCAATTCGTTCCGCAGCACAGGCGTTACGTGACCGGGACCCGGCGTTTCTGATCAGCGTGGCGCGGGGATCTTCTGATCACGTGGCGAGTTATTTCAAATACGCCAGCGAGCTGTTGTTGGGGGTGCCCGTTGCATCTGTAGGCCCCTCAGTTGCATCTGTTTACAAACGCCCGCTGCGGCTGGCAGGCAGTGCCAGTATCGCGATTTCGCAATCGGGACAAAGCCCGGATATTGTTGAAATGGCGGCCATGGCGCAGGCTGGCGGGGCTTTGTCATTGGCGATTACCAATGATCCGTTATCGCCACTTGGGCAGGTCAGTGACCATATTTTGAACCTGCATGCAGGGCCCGAAATCAGCGTGGCGGCAACCAAAACCTTTGTGACATCTGCCATTGCTGCGATTTGGGTGCTGGCGGAAGTGGCGCAGGATCAGGATTTGCTGCGGGCGATCCGCAACCTGCCCAAAACGCTTGCGCTGGCAGTACAGCAGGATTGGTCTGCGGTGGTGGCTGCGCTGGAGGGCCATAATTCATTATACTGTCTTGGGCGTGGGCCATCCTGGGCGATGTCAAATGAAGCGGCGTTGAAGTTTAAGGAAGTGTGCCAGATCCACGCGGAAAGCTATTCTTCTGCCGAAGTTTTGCATGGGCCTGTGTCCCTTGTTGGTCCGGGGTTTCCTGTTCTGGCTATGACCGGGCAGGATCCTGCGGAGCCAGTGTTGGTGCAGGTGGCTGATCAGATCTCTGATATGGGGGGGCAGGTTTTTGTCACATCCCCGCTTGCACAGACAGCGACATCTTTACCAGTTGTGCGCAGTGGGCATTTTCTGACGGATCCCATCGTGGTGATCGCGGGTTTTTATGTGATGGTTGAACAGGTTGCCCGGGCACGCGGTATCGATCCGGATGTGCCACGGAACCTGAAAAAAGTAACAGAAACGGTTTGAAATGAAGTTTACGGCCTATTCCGGTGTTCAGGTTTTTGACGGCACTCAACTGCATGCGGGTAAAGCGGTGTTGTTTGCTGAAGACGATGCGTTTTCCGCCCTTATTGCTGTATCTGATCTTCCGGAAGATTGCGTGCATCACATTCTGGATGGCGGCGTCATTGGCCCCGGTTTTGTTGATCTTCAGGTCAATGGCGGAGGGGGGGTAATGTTTAACGATATCCCGTCCCTAGAGACGCTGAAGACAATTGCGAAATCGCATCAGGGCCTGGGCGTGGCCGGCTTTTTGCCGACACTTATCACGGATACACGGGCCAAAAGCCAGGCTGCGATCAATGCGACCATCGAGGCGATTGATGCCGGTGTTGAAGGTATTTTAGGGCTGCATCTTGAAGGGCCACATCTGTCGATTGCGCGTAAAGGGGCCCATGACGGCACCCTGATCAGGCCAATGGACGATGCGGATCTTGCGATGTTGTTAGATGCGGCGGCACAACTGCCGAATTTGAAGATGACGGTTGCCCCGGAGAATGTGACGAGAGCGCAGGTTGAAACCCTTGCAAAGGCCGGGGTGCTGGTATCGCTTGGTCATACCGACGCTGATTTTGAGACATGTCAGCGCTGGATGGATGCGGGCGCGCATTGTGTTACCCATCTTTTTAACGCGATGAGCCAGCTTGGAAACCGTGCCCCCGGATTGGTCGGGGCGGCACTAAATACAGATCATGTGTCGGCCGGATTGATTGCCGATGGCATTCATGTGCACCCCGTTGCTATGCGTGCGGCCTTGGCGGCGAAACGGGGGCCGGGGCGGGTGTTTCTGGTCAGTGACGCGATGGCAGTGGCGGGATCGGATGAGACGGAATTTACGCTGAATGGCCGCACGATTTTACGCCGTGGCGGGCGGTTGACCCTGGCGGATGGAACGCTTGCCGGGGCAGATCTGGATCTGGCACAGGCAATTCGTACCCTGGTTCAGGATGTTGGTGTCGCATTGGAACAGGCATTGGCTATGGCCACGTCAATACCTGCGGATTTGTTACAGAAAAATCTGGGCCTGGGGCGGTTTGAACCGGGCAAAAAAATACGCCCGATCTGGTTGGACCGGGCGTTTGATTTGCGTGTTTTGCCTTAATCAGGCTTTTGCGAGAACCAGTTGGGCTTCGCGGAAAGAGAGGAGGCGTTTGCTGTTTTCGTCCCACAGGTGAAGGCGTGCAGATGCAATGCTTTCGCCGATTGTCAGACGGTTGGCTTCGGCCAGTTCGCTGTGATCGCGCAGCACTTCAGTCAGGCGGTAAAACGGAATGCGGCTGTAGAGGTGATGCACATGGTGAATGCCAATATTGGCGCTGAACCACTGCAGCACTTTTGGCATTACATAGTGGGAACTGCCGTGCAGGGCTGCTTCGTGCAATTGCCAGTTTTCATCAATTTCCCAAAAGGTTTCTTCGAACTGATGCTGCACGTAGAACAGCCAGACACCAGCGGCAGCCGCCAAGAGTGTTGAGGGCAGGAAGATCAGCAGAAGGGGCATCAGGCCGCCGAAATACCAGACAAGGCCAAGTGCAATGAAAAGAACAAGGTTGGTTCCCATCGCGCTGACCCAATAGCGGAGCCCGTTCATCAGGCCCAGCGGCAGACGGTTCTGCAGCAGAAACAGGTAACCCGGACCAAAGACAAATAGGGTTACCGGGTTGCGATACAGACGGTAGGTCAGGCGTTGAAATTTGGACATTTCTTCGTATTCCGCAACGGTTGCGGTATGGATGTCGCCCATGCCACGGCGGGCCAGGTTTCCGGCGCTGCTGTGGTGGATTGAATGGGTGCGACGCCAGACGTCATATGGGGTCAGGGTTAAAACGCCAAGACCACGTCCGACCCAATCACTGACATGTCGATTGCTGAAAAACGCACCATGTCCACAATCATGTTGAATGGTGAACAGGCGCAGCAGAAAGGCGGCGTTTACCAGTGAGATCGCAAAAGCCAACCAGTAGCTGACAGACAGCGACCACCAGGCCAGAGCCCAAAGCAGGAAAAACGGAACGGCCGTCACACCCAGTTCAAATGTGCTGCGCCATTGGTCAGGTTCGCGATAGTTCGCAAGAACCTTTACCCAGTCACGTGCGGCGGTGGAATTCTGAAGGACGGGGCCCGGGGCTTCTGATTTGGTCATGTGCCTGCTATCTTGTCGTGGTCGCTATTTCGGATAAACGACCTGCGCATCATAGCAAGTAAAATCTTAATGATCGGTTCGAAAAGTCGCGTTTGGGCGCAAATGTAGCAGATTTCGCTATCGCTATTTGCGGATTTCCGCATATTGAGGAGAAACGGTTATCTGATCCGGGATGCGAATTTACGCCCGGGATGTTGCCGGTTTCGAGACAGGACTGAATAAGGAATTGTGAAATGATGCGTACACGCGCTGCTGTGGCTCTGGAAGCGGGCAAACCTCTTGAGGTGATGGAAGTGAACCTGGAGGGCCCGAAAAAGGGCGAGGTTCTGGTGGAAATCAAGGCAACCGGCCTGTGTCACACCGATGAATTCACCCGGTCCGGTGCCGACCCCGAAGGTCTGTTCCCATCCATTCTGGGCCATGAAGGCGCGGGTGTTGTGATGGAAGTGGGCGAAGGCGTGACCACGTTGAAACCCGGCGATCACGTGATTCCGCTGTACACGCCTGAATGTCGCGAATGTCATTCCTGCCTGTCCGGTAAAACCAACCTTTGCACCGCGATCCGTGGCACGCAGGGGCAGGGGCTGATGCCCGATGGCACCACACGTTTTTCCATGCTGGATGGCACGCCGATCTATCACTACATGGGCTGTTCCACCTTTGCGAACCACACGGTTCTGCCGGAAATCGCGCTTGCGAAAGTACGCGATGATGCGCCGTTTGATAAGATCTGTTATATCGGCTGCGGCGTGACCACGGGCATTGGTGCGGTGATCAACACGGCTGGCGTTGAAATCGGGTCTACTGCTGCGGTCTTTGGGCTTGGTGGCATTGGTCTGAACGTGATCCAGGGCCTGCGTATGGCGGGTGCGGATAAAATCATCGGTGTAGATCTGAACGATGACAAGGCGGAAATGGCGAAGAAATTCGGCATGACTGACTTTGTGAACCCGTCAAAACTGGGCGACCAATCTGTTGTTGAAGCCATCGTTGAGCTGACCAAAACTGACAAAGACCCGTTTGGCGGCGTGGATTATTCCTTTGACGCAACCGGCAATGTTCAGGTGATGCGTGATGCGCTGGAATGTTCGCACCGGGGTTGGGGCGTGTCCGTGATCATCGGTGTGGCCCCTGCGGGTGCCGAGATTTCAACCCGTCCGTTCCAGCTGGTGACTGGCCGTGTCTGGAAAGGCACTGCCTTTGGTGGCGCAAAAGGCCGCACAGATGTGCCGCAATTTGTTGATTGGTACATGGACGGCAAGATCGAGATCGATGAGATGATCACGCATAAGCTGACCCTGGATCAGATCAACGAAGGCTTTGAGCTGATGCACGCGGGCAAATCCATCCGCGCGGTTGTGGAATTCTGATTTTCCCGGATCGTTGAGAAATTGAACGGCCCCTCGCAATCATGCGGGGGGCTTTTTGATGGGGAGACTTTGCCCCTTATTGGGCCGTAAGCGCTTTGGGATGATTAGTCTTTGGAGCATACCAGTAGCCCTGATATTGTTGGATACCTTGCATCAATGGATGAGGGGTTATGCAGCTTTTCTTTCGTCCGGTCGACAGGCCGGACAGCCCCCGACCCTCCCCGTCAAACCGAAGGTTTGCCTATGGCAAAACGGAGGGGGCTTCACCCCCACCCAGGGTCAGGGGCTGTCCTTTGTGTAATGGACTAAGTTTTTATTTGGGCGTTTTGATCCGCACAGCTATAGATTGTGTATGACAGATTTTTTTAAAGAACTTTTAGAGGACATGAGGCAGCGCATCCGCAGCCCGTTTATTGGGTCAATTATCTTCGCGTTTGTAGCAATCAATTGGCGCGCGCTGTTTTTCCTGTTCTTTGCCGATGTACCTGTGGTGGATAGAATTTCATATTACGATGATCACACGACGTTTTGCTGGAGTTACGCCTTTCCAGTTGGACTAGGGATAGCGGTGGCAGTGCTCATGCCATGGCTAAAGTACTATGGTGCGTGGATTGCAAAAAGACCTGCTACAAAATTGTATGAACTACAAACGGCAGAAGCTAGGCGGCGTAGAACAGAGCATTCAAAATTTGAAGAAGAAGAAGAAGAGGCTCTGAGGCGACGTGAGCGTCGCAAAGAAGAAGCGCAAATTGAGTTGATTGAAGAAAGTGAAGGTGCACAGGTCTCTACCGAGGATTCTGTTGGGAGCACTGATGTACAGGAAGTAGTGCCTCGCGAAATTCAACTCGCTCGCTCACTTGATACGGTTAGTCGGGTGATCGTAGTAGTGTTGGGGTTAACTTCGGAAGACGGTTTGAAAGTCGACACTCTTTACAGTGACGAGGGATTCCAGAAGTTTTTGACTCAAACTGGTCATGAAGCAACGGGTGTCCGGTTGGAGCAGGAGTACAAGCACGCGGTTCAGAGCTTGCTTAGAATTGGAATAATTGAGGTTACACAAGTTCCTGTGCGTACTGATCCGCTGAAAAGAAAGTTTGATAACATAGGCAAGCTCTCGTTATTGGGATACGCAGTTTTTGATGCGATCCGTGAAGATATTTCTAGTGTCGCTGTCGATAAATCTTAGAGTCGTGGGCATTCTGGTTGCTTGTACTTTGTCGCGTTACTGTTAAAAACGCTCTCCCTCTGCATTCTATCTACGCAATAGGGCTCCGCCCGTTGATCTGGGAAATGATCCCCCGGATCATTTCTTTTCCCGGATCAATCCCCACAGATCATATTCCCCTGCCTCATCGACCTCAACGGTAACGATATCTCCGACCTTCACGTTTTCGGTTCCCTCATCAATAAACAGGTTGCCGTCGATCTCGGGGGCGTCGGCCATGGTGCGGGTGGTGGCGATGCCGTCTTCGTCAATGTCATCCACGATCACATCCAGAATTTTGCCCACTTTGGCTTCCAGTTTGGCCTCGGAAATCGCCTGAGCTTTTTCCATGAAACGTTCCCAGCGGTCTTGTTTGATCTCTTCCGCCACGTGATCCGGCAGGTCGTTTGAGCGCGCGCCATCAACGTTTTCGTATTTGAAGCACCCCACACGATCGAGCTGCGCTTCGTCCATCCAATCGAGCAGATGCTGGAACTCGGCCTCGGTTTCGCCGGGGTAGCCAACGATGAAAGTGGATCGCAGGGTGATGTCGGGGCAGGTGTCGCGCCAGGCGGCGATTTCGCCCAGGCTTTCCGCCATGCCAGGGCGCGCCATGCGTTTCAGAACATCCGGATGGGAATGCTGGAAGGGGATATCAAGGTAAGGCAACACGCCATTTGCAGGATCCGCCATCAAAGGCATGAGATCGCGCACGAACGGGTAGGGGTAGACGTAATGCAGCCGCACCCAAGCCCCAAGCGACCCAAGATCGCGGGCGAGGTCCTGGATATGGGCGCGATGACCGCGGTCTTCGGCAAATTTGATATCCATGCCATAGGCAGACGTGTCCTGGCTGATGACCAGAAGTTCGCGCACACCAGCGTCCACCAGTTTTTCGGCCTCACGCATGACGGCATGGGCCGGGCGGCTTTGCAAACGGCCACGCATGTCAGGAATGATGCAGAACTTGCAACGGTGATTGCAACCCTCTGAGATCTTTAGGTAGCTGAAATGGCGCGGTGTCAGAGAGACGCCAGAGGCGGGCAGCAGATCCACAAACGGATCAGGCGATGGCGGAACCGCACCGTGCACAGCATCCAGAACTTGTTCATATTGATGCGGGCCGGTGACCGCGAGAACATTGGGGTGGGTGCCGCGGATGTAATCTTCTTCCGCGCCAAGACAGCCGGTGACGATGACTTTACCGTTTTCATTCAGGGCCTCGCCAATCGCTTCAAGGCTTTCGGCTTTGGCGCTGTCAAGGAACCCACAGGTGTTCACAATCACCGCATCCGCGCCGGTATAATCCGGGCTGATGGCATATCCTTCCGCACGCAGACGGGTCAGAATGCGTTCGCTATCGACCAGTGCTTTGGGGCAGCCAAGTGAAACCATGCCAATACGCGGCTGGCCATCACGGGTGTTGCTGTCGCCCAGACGGATCTGTGGGGCGAGGTCAGGGCGGAGTTCTGGCGGATTGCTGGATGATGTATTCATCCGCTTCCTATACGGGGTTTGGGGCATGTGGGGCAAGGGCGGGGTCGTGGGGAATGCTTGCGAACTTACCTGCGTTTAATATTTCGTTTAGGCTATGGCATCATAATCTGAACAGGTTGCCTGCTGCGGGGCAATTTCTGAGATGGTTACATTCGGGCCTGCTTGAGCAATTATCATGCCGCACTGTTTTGAAGATCCTCGTTTTCGGGGTTGGTTTCGAATCTAGAGACGACACCAGATAGGGTTTCCGCCTCTTGTTTCAATGAATGGCTTGCGGCGGTGGTTTCTTCAAACATGGCCGCATTCTGTTGGGCAAAACCTTCTAGCTTTGTAACTGCGATGTTGACTTCGCCAATGCCCTGAGCCTGCTCTTTAGATGACGTTGCAATATCTGCTACATGATTTGAGACTTCGACAACGGAACGGGAAATGCCTTCAAGGGCGCTGCCTGCACGTGCGACCAGTTGTACACCCCGTTTGACCTGATCGCCACTTTTTGTAATGAGTTCTTCTATCTCATGGGCGGCTTCGGATGAACGTTGGGCCAATGCCCGGACTTCGGATGCGACGACTGCAAAACCACGTCCGGCTTCTCCGGCACGGGCCGCTTCGACGCCTGCATTCAGGGCAAGTAGGTTTGTTTGAAAGGCAATTCCTTCAATCACCGAGATGATTTGCGAAATCGCATCAGAGGAGCTTTCAATTTCTCCCATCGCAATTGAGGCTTCGCTGACGACTTCGCCGCTTTTTTCTGCTTCGGCCCGCGCTTCCCTGACTTTGAGATCTGCTTGTTCTGCACCTGTGGATGCAGATTGAACGGAAATTGTCATCTCTTCGATTGCAGCAGATGTTTGCAGGAGCATTTCCACGGATTGTTCTGTTCTGGTCGAGAGTTCACTGGCGGAATTTGCGATTTCTGTACTGTCACCAGAGATTGTTCCCACTGAGTTTGAAATTGTGCAGATAATTTCCTCGAGCGCTTCGGCTGTGTGATTGAAATCCATTCTTAATTTCTCGTAGGCTTCAGGAAATTGTTGTGTGATTTTGGCTTGCAAGTCGCCGCTGGCCAGTTTTGTCAGGCCTTCAGCCAATGTGGAAACAAGAAGATCCTGTTCTTCCCTCTGGCGTTGTTCTTCGGCTGCTGCGGCCTCACGTGCGGCAGTTTCGCGCTGATGTTCAGTCTCGCGACGTTTCTTTTCGCGATTTTCGCGATCGATTTCGCGCTGACGTTCCTGTTCTTCACGCTGCATTTTCTCTGCGTGCGCCGACTTTTCTTCTTCGAGGCGTCGCAAGTGTTCCTTTTTCTCGTCTTCTTCCAATCGGTTCTTTTCAACGATGTTGTCTCGGAAGACTCTTAGCGCGCGGGTCATGTCGCCGACTTCCCCACGTTTAAAGCGTAGTTTCTCAGCCGCTGAAAGATCACCTTCGGCCAATTTGTGGGTTGCCTGACTTACGGCTCTCATGGGGCGAATGATTGTGAGCCAGACCAAAAGTTGGATTGGAAGGATGGCGATCAGGGCTGCAACCGCAACAAATTTTAGGTTTTTCTGTGCATCACTTAACAGCGTTCCTAGGTCGTCTCTGGCGAGATTGATCTGTGTGAGGGCGGCACTGCCATCCGCTTGGGTCCGCATAGAGATATTGCGAACATCCATTGCGACTTGCTGAGCTGCGAGAGCTGCATCTGCACGCCAAGTAAGGACGTTCTCACGCAAGTGTGGTAATCCTGTTTCGGGGTTCGAAATTTCGAGAATCCCGGACATCGTTTCTTTCATGTTATCCGGCAGAGAGCGCGAGAGCCTGCGCAGGGTTGTTGCAGCCGTTTCCAGATGCCCAGAGGATTTTTCGAGATGATCTGGAGTGCCAGAAATGGCAACTTCGAAGGCAAGCCCGACCATTCTGTTGACCAGGGCGTCAAGTGTCGCAAGTTCCCGGATCGCACTGACCTGATTGGCCATCAGAGATTGAACGGCTTCGCGGTTGCCTGTTGCGGCTTCTTCAACTTTGACATCAAGACTGGCCAGCAAAACACCAATTGTCATGCGCAATACGGCATCAATCGATTCACGGCTGTCATAGATGACATCGCTGAGATCCAGTCCGAAACCAGAAACTGAGTTCAGCTGAGTGCCGAACAAGTCGGCCAACCGTTTCAGATCAGGCAATATATCAGCCAGAATTTCGACCTCCTCGGCTTCTTCCAGATGTTTATTCAGATTGGCGAGGGCCGTGCGCCCCATTTCTTTCAGGATCGGCGCCATTGTTTCCGTTTCAACAGCGGGTAATGCAAGGACAACACCGGTGATCAGGTTGATTTCGCCGTCAATTTCCAAGCTTAGTCTGATGTCCCGAAAATCCTGGTCGACAATTTTGTGAAGGGTTTCGTTGACACTGGTGCTGGTGGCACGACCGGCTGAAACGACTTGGAAATATACGACATCTGATCTGCTGCTTAGCATTTTGGATGCACCGTCACTAAGTTCACGGAGACGAACAATGGCCTGATCGATTTCGTTCTGATTTGCGAACTCTTGTTCGCGGATCGTCACAAGGCTGTTGAAACGCAAGAGTGTCGTTTCGAACATATCTGAAACTTGATCAGTTTCCTGTGTTGTATCTGCTTCTTCTAAGGCATGTTCGGCAGAATGACCGGCGTCATCTTCACCGCTGTGTAATCCATCCACTTCGGTCTGTACTATTTGTAAACCCTGCGTTGCGGCCTGTAGTTCTTCAAGGGTTTCAGAGACCAACAAGTTGTTCAATGTATCTTGCATTGCGCTGGTTGTGGCGATCAATCCGACGGAATGTTGTAGTTCGGGCAGCTCACGCTGGCTAAGCATTTTTAGGCGTTGGTCGACTTTGTCAGAGGCAAGATAGCCAATCGTGATTGCGGCAGCCGTCAATGTAATCAGCATGAAAATCGCAAGCATTACTTTGCCGCCAATACCGGAAATGAAAATCTTTAGATTGTTATTCATTTTCACCCTCTTCGAAAAATCGGATTTTGCAATTACAACTGTGTTTCTATGGAAACCCGGCAGCCCGCGGTTCGAAGGGCTTGCCAAATGCAATTCTGCCGGGTGAACTGATTACACCGGCATTCTTTCCAAGAGGTATTAAGCAAGCCTTTATGTCGGATGATTTTTCGAGAACCGATAAGTTAAAATAGGTAGAAATTTACATTTCATATGTAAGCGGTTGAAATCTATTGAATGATTTCAGTGGCGTTTGGTTTTTTTTGAAGGGGATTTTGACGGTTTTGAAGGCGTCGTTCTGACAGAGAGCTGCTGCATGCGGGATTTTACAGGCAGTTGAAGTGGCGGCTCAGGAAGGCGCGCGTAAGATCTATAGTGAACGGAATTGTTCCTGACTGTGCGGGCAGGTGTCAGCAGGTATGCACTATATCAACTTGGCTTGAATAGAGCGCAACGTCTTTTGAAAGACGTATAAATGACGGGGCCGATATCTGTTTTATAGTGCAGATACCGGCCCCGTGAAATTTTATCCAGTCACGCGGATGGTGGCGTTGGTTGGATCATATGGGCTGTCGACAGTCACTTCGGCATCCCAAAGCTTATCTTGCATTTTCACCTTCAGTTTGGTGCCAGGCACCGCGATATCAGGTGATACATAGCCCATGCCAATGGATTTCTCGAAAGCCACAGAATAACCGCCAGAGGTCAGGCGGCCAACACGGGTTGTGCCATCTTCAAGATAGAGCGCCTCGTGACCCCATGGATCCGCATCATCGGGACCATCAATCAGAAGCGTACAACACTTAAAGCGCACACCGGTTTCAACCATTGCGTCTTTACCGTGGAAGTCTTTTTCCAGATCGATAAAGCGTGGCAGGTCTGCCTCAGCAGGGGTGGCATCACGGCCAAGTTCATTGCCAAACGCGCGGTAGGATTTCTCCTGACGCAGCCAGTTTTGCGCACGCGCGCCAACCAGTTTCATGCCGTGTTTTTCACCTGCAGCCATCAGCAGATCCCAAAGGTAGTTCTGCATCTCAATCGGGTGGTGAAGCTCCCAACCCAGTTCACCGGTATAAGCCACACGGATCGCGTTCACAGGGCACATACCCAATTCGATCTGACGGGCTGACAACCAAGGGAAACGCTTGTTGGACAAGGCGGTTTCTGGATCGGCGTCGTTGATGATCTCTTTCAACACATCGCGGGATTTTGGCCCGGCAATCGCAAACACACCCCATTGTGTGGTGACGTCTTGGATTTCGATGTAGCCGAATTCTTCCATCTTATCTTCCGCCGCTTTGCGTAGGAAGTCGGCGTCATATTCTGTCCAAGCACCCGCGGAAACAAGGTAGTAGTTGTTTTCGCCATTGCGCACGATGGTGTATTCCGTGCGTGTGGTGCCCTTAGAGGTCAGCGCATATGTCAGGTTGATACGGCCGATTTTTGGCAGCTTGTTACAGGTGAACCAATCCAAGAATTGTGTGGCACCGGGGCCCTTTACAACATGTTTGGTAAAGGCGGTTGCATCCACAAGGCCAACGCCTTCGCGGATCGCTTTTGCTTCATCCACAGCATGCTGCCACCAGCCACCACGACGGAAAGACCGCGCATCATGGTCAAAGTTTTCCGGCGCATCGATTGGGCCGTAATAGTTGGGGCGTTCCCAACCGTTGACCCAACCAAATTGCGCACCAAGCGCTTTTTGGCGATCAAACGCTGGCGCACAACGCAAGGGGCGCGCCGCTGGGCGTTCCTCATCCGGGTGGTGCAAAACATAGACGTGATCGTAGCATTCTTCGTTCTTACGTGCTGCGAATTCGGTGGTCATCCAGCTTTGGCTGTAACGTTTGGGGTCAAGCGACGCCATGTCGATTTCAGCTTCGCCATCAACCATCATTTGCGCAAGGTAATAGCCTGTACCACCCGCAGCCGTGATCCCAAATGAGAACCCTTCAGCCAGCCACATGTTGCGCAGACCAGGGGCCGGACCAACCAATGGGTTGCCATCAGGGGTGTAACAAATCGGGCCGTTGAAATCATCTTTCAGGCCGCTTTCTTCACAAGATGGCATCCGGTGGATCATCGCCATGTACTGATCTTCGATACGGTCCAGCGCCAGTGGGAACAGATCCGCGCGGAAGCTATCCGGCACACCATGTTCAAAACAAGCTGGTGCGTTTTTCTCATAGACACCCAGGATCCAACCACCACGTTCTTCACGCACGTAAGATTGCGCATCGGCGTCACGGATAACAGGGTGTTCTGGGTTGCCCGCTTCGCGATATTTCACAAGCTCGGGGTCTTGGTCCATCACGACAAACTGGTGCTCAACCGGCACAGCAGGCATCTTGATGCCCAGCATTTTGGCCGTGCGCTGTGCGTGGTTGCCGGATGCTGTGATGACATGTTCCGCCGTGATCACAACCTGTTCGTCGCTTTCCACGAGGTTGCCGCCTTTTTCGACCATCTTGGTACAGGTGACTTCCCAATGCGTGCCATTCCAATGGAAGGCATCCGCCTGCAGTTTACGCACGATATCCGCACCATGTTGACGCGCGCCTTTGGCCATCGCCTGAGTCACGTCAGCAGGGTTAATGTAACCGTCGGTGTTGTGATACAGCGCACCTTTCAGATCTTCGGTGTTGATCAGCGGCCAGCGAGATTTGATCTCATCCGGGGTCAGCCATTCATAGGGCACATCACAGGTTTCCGCCGTGGACGCGTACAGCATGTATTCGTCCATACGTTCGTCGGTTTGCGCCATGCGCAGGTTGCCGACCACAGCGAAGCCAGCGTTCAAGCCGGTTTCAGCTTCCAGTGATTTGTAGAAATCAACGGAGTATTTGTGGATGTGGGTTGTCGCATAGGACATGTTGAACAGTGGCAGCAGGCCAGCGGCGTGCCAAGTGGAGCCGGATGTAAGTTCATCCCGCTCAATCAACATCACATCATCCCAGCCCGCTTTGGCAAGGTGATAGGCGATGGACGTCCCGATGGCACCGCCACCAACGACAAGGGCTTTGACCTGTGTTTTCATGAGCTACGACTCTCTCTGTCAGAATGTTACGCTTAATCTGCCCCGAAACATTCACCTAGGGAAAGAGCCCCGCGACCCGATATCGCGCAAATGCGACGCAAACCTGTCGGATATGAGGGGTTGAAGTGACGAACGCGTCGGCTTGGCGCAGGTTTCCCCCCGGAAAAGCCGGGTGCGTGCCGGTCATGCGGGCAAGGGCGGGGTTTGGTTTTCTTATACCTTGCTTTTATTTGGCGACCTGCGAAAGTAGTTCGTATACAAACAAGGGAGGAAGAAAAATGAGTATTTTAAGAAAGGCTGCCTCGGTGGCCGTGGCACTTGGTTTGACAGCAGGGGCTGTGCAGGCTGGGGATGTTTTGGATCGGGTTATGGCGGATGGTGTGTTGCGCATGGCAACGGATCCGGCCTGGGCGCCACAATCATTTTTGAATGATAACAATGAAATGGATGGGTTTGATGTAGAGGTCGGTCGTGCAATTGCGGCGAAGCTGGGCGTGGATATCGACTTTGTCACCCCGGATTGGAGCCTGATCACCGCGGGCAACTGGGCGGGCCGCTGGGATATGTCGGTTGGGTCCATGACCCCAACGAAAGAACGTGCGGAAGTTCTGAATTTTCCTGCAATCTATTATTATGTCCCGGCCTCTGTTGGGGTTCACAATGATTCACCGGCGCAAACGCTGGCTGATCTGAATGGCAAAACAATTGGTGTCAGCGCTGCGTCGACCTGGGAAAACTATCTGCGTCATGATCTGACCATTGATGCGGAAGGCGTGCCGGCCTTTGAATACCAGATCGAGCCAGGTGAAATTCGCACCTATGGCACTGATATCCCTGTTGTAAATGAACTGCGCCTGGGGGACGGTGTGCGTATCAACGCGATGATTGGCAGCCTGCCGAACCTTCTGGAAGCGATTAAGAACGACTATCCGATCCGCGTTTTAGGGGATCCTGTGTTCTATGAACCGCTGGCTGTGGCGATTGATCTGGGTGACCAGGAATTCAACGACAAACTTGCAGGTATTGTCGAAGAACTGCGTGCGGAAGGCGTTTTGGCGGAACTGTCCCTGAAATGGTATGGCGTGGATTACGCCAACACCAAATAAGCGACGGATCGTGCTTTGAAAATCTGCCCGGCGGCGGAGGAGGAGACCATCGCCGGGCAGCCACAGGGGGGATAAAATTTGCTATATTCAGACACCGTGCGCGGGCGCAGTCTGGTGGAACAACCACTGGTTATCGGCGCAATATTTGTGATTTCAGGCCTGTTGATCGCCTGGTCCGGGGCTTATCAGCTTTTGTTCCGGCTGCCATTTATCACCGGAACCGAGGATGCCGGTACAGGCCGCATTATCATCACATCACTGATCGCCGCACTGCTGTTTACAGCCAATGTTGTCTTGATCTCATTGCTGCGCATCCGTTGGCAAATCGCAATTGTCTGGGCCGAATTGTTTGGCTGTTTCATGATCTTTTTCTTTAGTTTTGATCTGAATCTTCCATTCATCTTGCGCAAACTGCCCTTTCTTCTGACGCAAGGTGTCTTCACCACGCTTTATGTTTCAGCCATCTCGATTTCTATTGCGACAGTGCTGGCGATCTTTGGGGCGATTGCCAAACTGTCAAACAACGGCTTTGCCTTCGCTATCGCCAGTTTCTACACGTCGATGTTTCGCGGATTGCCCCTGCTTGTGCAGATCTATTTACTTTACTTAGGCCTGCCGCAACTGGGCATTTTCGTCGAAGCTGTCCCTGCAGGCATCATTGCGCTGTCTCTGTGTTACGGTGCCTACATGACGGAAATTTTCCGCGCGGGCATTATGTCGATTGATAAAGGGCAATGGGAAGCATCACGCGCGATTGGCTTTAAATTTGGCCTGACCATGCGTCGCATTATCCTGCCCCAGGCCGTGCCCGTAATTGTGCCGCCACTGGGCAACCAGTTTATCGCAATGTTGAAGGACAGCTCGCTTGTGTCTGTATTGGGCGTGTGGGAGCTGATGTATCTGGCGCGTACCCTTGGGCAGCGGGAATTCCGGCATCTGGAAATGCTGCTGACGGTTGCGCTGATCTACTGGTTCATGACCCTCATTTTTGAGATCATTCAGAAGCAGATCGAAAACCACTTTCAGAAGCATCGTTAAACGGGGATTGATGACATGAATGATACGCACGGGATCATCGAGATCCGCAATATGCATAAATACTACGGTAAGTTTCATGCGCTGAAAGACATCAATTTGTCGGTGCAGCTGGGGGAAAAGATCGTTGTTTGTGGGCCTTCGGGATCTGGGAAATCAACGATGATCCGCTGCATCAACCGGCTTGAGGCACATCAGGAAGGGACAGTGCATGTGGACGGCATTGAGCTGCATGAAGACATGCGCAATATCGATGTGGTGCGTCAGGAAGTTGGTATGGTGTTTCAGCATTTCAACCTGTTCCCCCATATGACTGTGCTGGAAAACCTGACCGCCGGGCCGATGTGGGTGAAGGGGATTTCTAAAGATGACGCCCATGCCACAGCGATGAAATATCTTGAAAAGGTTCAGATTGCAGAACAGGCGGATAAATACCCGGCGGCCTTGTCTGGGGGGCAGCAACAACGGGTGGCCATTGCGCGGTCGCTGTGTATGGAACCTAAGGTTCTGTTGTTTGATGAACCGACCTCGGCGCTGGATCCTGAGATGGTGAATGAAGTTTTGGAAACAATGGAAAGCCTGGCTGAAACCGGGGTAACCATGATTTGTGTCACCCATGAGATGGGCTTTGCGCGGGCAGTGGCCGATCGGGTGATCTTTATGGACCAAGGCCAGATCATAGAACAGAATGAGCCGGTCCAGTTCTTTGAAAACCCGAAATCACCGCGGACACAGAAATTTTTGGAACAAGTTCTGTAACGTTATTGGGCGAGAACTTCCCGCAGCCAGTCTTTGAATTCGGTCACAATGCGGCGTTCTGGCGGGGCGTTGTGTGGGGTTAGGAAATAGTGCGATTGCGGGAAATCAATTGCGTCGCCCGCGATGTCAATCTGACGCCCGGTATCCTGTCCTGCTTGGGCAAAACGATGGATCACACTGGCACATCCAGCACCTGTTCCAACAAGATCAAAAGCCGCAGCGGTTGTGTCCACAGAAACACCAAACGTACCGGTTTGCCCGTCAAACCCATTGGCCGAAAAGTAACGTGTCCAGTTGTCATCAAAGCCGATGATATGGATCAGAGGCGTGTGCAGGAAATGTTCTGGGGTCGGAAAATCACCGCGTGCGCCCCGACGGCAGATAGGTACCAAATGTTCGTCTGATATTTTCTCAGCCTGCATGCCTTCCCAGTCGCCAAATCCCAGACGCAGTTCGACATCAACCCGTTCCCCGGACACCATATTTCCCCAGATGGAAGAGACCATGCGAATGCGGGTTCTGGGATAACGGTTGCGAAATTGGTGCATCAGAGGGGCAAGGTAGAGAATGGCTGTGGAAACCGGGGCGCGCACTGTGACCAGATCGTCAAAACCCGGGCCGAATAATCCGTTGGTTGAAAAGGATAAATCCCGCAACGCTTTTTGCACCGCTGGCAAATAGGCCTGTGCCATATCTGTAAGGCTGAGTTTGCGGTGATCACGGACAAACAGATCACATCCAAGGCGGCTTTCAAGGGCTCGGATGTGTTGGCTGACTGCGGCCTGTGTCATGGCCAACTCGTCTGCTGCGGTTGTGAAATTCAGGTGCCGTGCAGCAGTTTCGAAGGTGCGCAACCACACTAGATTTGGCAAAGCATGTGTCATGCGATCATGGATAAGTAAAACGATGCCAAAACCCAATCTTTATTTGTTTTTATTTTCGGAAAGCTTTTGACAGGCTTTGACTGAAGCAAGCCACAGGATACAGCATGTCAGACGCCCCCAAGCCATCAGAACACTCCGCCCCGATGTCGCGAGAATGGCATTATCATCCGGAACTGCCCGTGAAATATGCCCCGTATTGGGGGCTGCCGCCCAAGGTGAAAGTGCTTGCCAGGTGGATCTTTCAAAACTGGCTGCAATTTTCGGATCGTTCAATTTTTCTGATGCTGGCGTTTGTTGTGGCGTTCTGGTTGCAACCGGTTGCATCCGATCAGGGCGTCATTTCGGTTGAATGGATCATCTGGGTGTTCCTGCGAAACTGGGGCTTGCTGTTGGTTGTCGCTGGTGGGCTGCATTTCTGGTTCTATGGCATTGATGGCCAGGGAAAGTTGCTGAAATATGACCCGCGCCCCTATATGAAGCGCAAAAATGCCTTGTATAAATTCGGGTATCAGACCTGGGATAATATGTATTATTCCATGGTGTTCGGGGCGAGTATTTTGTCCACGCTTGAGTGTTTTTTGCGGTGGATGTATGGCAGTGGATTGATCAATACACTCAGCTTTTGGGCGCATCCGGTGTGGTTTATTCTGTTGTTCCCACTGCTGGCGCTTTGGCAGAGCTTTCATTTTTATGTCGTGCATCTCTTTTTGCACCAGCCCTTTATCTATCGACATGTGCATGCGGTGCATCATCGCAATGTGAACACCGGGCCATGGTCAGGCATGTCGATGCATCCTGTTGAAGCTACCGGATATCTGAGTGCGATTTTAATTGTGTTGGTTCTGCCTTCGCACCCGGTTCATATGCTTTTTCTAGGATATTGGTTGATGCTGGGTGCGGCGTCATCTCATTCCGGATATGAAGCGATCTGGGCCAGAGATCGGCAGGCATTGTTGCTTGGGGCGTTTTTTCATCAACTTCATCACCGTTATTATGAATGCAATTACGGCAATGCGGAAATGCCCTGGGACAAGTGGTTTGGCAGTTTCCACGATGGATCTGAAGAGGCCACAGCCGCGACCCGGGCCCGCAAACGTCGAATGCATGCACGTTAACGTCGGCCTGTGTAAATGTAGCCAAAGTCCCGTCGCGCACCACTGGGAGGGGGTGGGAAGGGGGCGGCGCGCCGGATATGTTCCATTGCGGCCTGATCTACGGCTGGGATTCCGGAGGACAGTTCGATGCGGATGCGTGTCGGCATTCCAGAAGCCTGAATATGAAAACGGACGGTCGCCTCTCCCCGTGCAGGGGAACGCACGCGGCGGGTGCGCGACAGTTTGCGCCAAATCCGCCCATCGTAATTGGATGCCGCTGCATTGCCTGCAGCCTGTGCATTGCCTGTGTTCGCGGATGATGCTTCTGTTGCAGTTGCATCCTGATGCCCGTCCTCCTGGCCCCGGGTGCTGTTTTGGCGGTTGTTTGATCCGCGTGGTGCGGCGCGTGCCTGTTGTCGTTCAGGGGTGCGGCGTGTTGTGCGATCAGGGCGGGCCTGTGGGCGTGGTGTGTCGACGGTTGCGGTCTGTGCTGTCACGTCTGGCGCGGCGGTCACGGTTTCAATTGGTGTACTGGGGATCGCGATATCACCGATGGTTGGGGCGGTAAGAGCGATGTCCAAAGGGGACACTGCAGCCACGGGCATTGCGGGTTGAGTGACATTTTCAACCTGTTGCGCGTCCATTGGGGGGGGCGTGACGGGTTCTGCGATGCCCATCACCATGTCTTCAAATCCGGACCCCAGGCGTGCAAATTCAGCCGGAGCGCCCCCTGCGATCTGTGTGTCAGCCGGGGCATAGCCCATACCAAAGCCCACCGCGTGTAAGGCCAATGAGATTGTCAATGCAGCGGCTGCCATAAGGGAGGAACGCATCTTCATTGCAGGCCCCTTTCTGTCACAAGCCAGATCTGTGTTGCGCCGGCCTGACGCAGTTGATCGGTGACATCGAGCAATATAACGGCTGGCACGTCGCGATCCGGAATCAAACGCAGGGCAATCTGTCCATCGTCATCTTCTTGCACATCCGGCAGGTCTGAAATGTTGATTTCTTCTGGCAATAAGATGTCCCCACGCAGGGACAGCTGCCCATCCGCATGCAGGATCAACGTGTCGGGTGGGGGACGCCCATCAAGTCCCTCAACGTTCACAAGTTGTAATGTCTCATCCAGTGAGGGTGCAACGGTGCCTGCGATCAGGAAGAAGATCAGCATAAGAAAGACGACATTGATCAGAGCGATTGTGGGCTCGGCCGCTTTGCGTTTATGTCCAGCGCGTCGTTTCATCGCAGAACCACCACGGAAACATCCGGGACCGCGCGCGAACGGGTTAAAGCATCGACAAACAACTGGGCGGGAACGGTTTCTTCTATGGACAACAGCACCAGCGTTTCAGGCAGGTCCGTTTTCGCATTGCGGATCGCCTGGGTGATGTCCGCAAAATCGGTTGGATCGCCGTTTACCGACAGCCCATCTGCCGCCACACGCAGAAAGACCGGGTTTTTAGGCGTTGCGGGTTCTGTGCGTGTTTTCCCCGCTGTGATCAGGGGGACTTCAGCGAATTTTGTGAAGGTCGAAGTCAGCATGAAGAAAAGCAACAACAGGAAGATGATATCAATCAGGGGGGTCATCGACAAAGCACGTCTTGCAAAGCCCGTGTTACGCCGCCGCATGAAGGGGATCCTGCGCCTGATCTGCCGGACAAAGCAGCATGTTTAGAGCTTTATCAGCGAATACCCGTTCCCCAGCGACACGGCTTTCAAGCCACGTCAGAAGCAAAGCCGTGGGCATGGAAACCGCAAGGCCGACAGCTGTCGTCATCAGGGCCACCCAGATACCGCCCGCCAGCAGCGACGGATCAACCGATGTGCCCGCGCCTTGAAGGTTCTGAAAGGCTTCGATCATGCCCAACACCGTGCCAAACAACCCAAGAAGTGGCGCTGTCTGGGCTATGGTGTCCAGCGGGCGAAAACCGGTTTCAAGCTGCGCCAGGCGGTCTTCCAGCCGTGCCGCCAGGCGTTCGGCCAGGCGGGTTTTGTCATGGGTCTCAGCGTCGAGAGTTTCCGTAAAGACAAAGCGCAGATGGCTGCGACTTTTGCCCAAACCCAGTTGCAATCCGGTCATATCGCCCCGGTCATATGCTGACAGCGCGGCTTCAAGGCTGGCGCGTCTGCCGACTCCGAAACGCCGAAACTGAACCAGTTTGTAAAACACAACGGCCAGTGAAAGCACCGACATCAGCAGCAGTAAAGCCACCACAGGCCCGCCCAGCGTTACAAAACCGTGGATCGCGTCAATCGTATAGGTCAACCAGTTCATCCCAGTACCTCATTTTCGGTTCGGCTTTGCAGACGCAATGCGTCGGCGCAGATGTTTGCATCCAGATCGCCGCCTACACATTGGTTCACACCATTGATCAGAATATTCCCCAGTCCGGCGCAATTGGCACTGGCCAGATCAAACTGGCGTACACGAGGGCGCCCTGTGGGCAGAGACTGGAAATCAAATAATGTCATGGTCTGAACCGCGCCTTCGCGGGTGAATAGGACTGTTTCCAGCACCAGACGTTCCAGATCTTCCCCAAGAGAGTTCTGGGCAAGAAAGCTTAGGCGACAGCCGCTTTCAGTGGGAGTAACGGCATTCAATTCAATTGAAATCTGAGGTTCCGGCACAGATGTTCCCGCCTGCGCCGGTCCCCCCATGACCGCCAGTCCGGCTATTATCAATGCACCCGCCAGCTGAGGGAAATTGCGATCATGGGTTTTCATAGTTCTTTCCTTTGTGATTAGAAAGTTTTTGTCAGTGTCAGGCTTACAGTACGGCCGATCCGGGAAGTCTGTGACGACTGCAGATTAGAGCGGTATTGTTTATCAAACAGGTTCGAGACACCAAGACGCACACCGACACCCTCCATCAGACCCTGATCAGGCTCCCAAAGGGCATAAGCATCATGCACGCCATATCCCGGGGTGCCATCAGAGGCGCCTTTTACCAGAGCAACGCTCCAGCCAAACTCAAGGTTCTGATCCGGCAAACGTGTTCCCAAGGAAAGTTGCATTGCATCTGCAGGCAACTCATAGTCGGCATTCGTGCTGGTCAGATGAGTATAGGCCATAGATCCAAACCAGGTTCCGGTCTCATAAGACGCTTCAAGCTCAATCCCCGAAATGCGGTTGCTGCCAAGGTTGATATAGGTTGGCGTAATTGCCCCAACAGCCGTGCCTGCGTTGTTTCGTGCGATCTGATCTGACAGGTCATTGCTGAATACCACCCCTTTGAAGGACAGGCTGTCATCATCACCAAACAATTGTTCGCCGGACCATGCCGCACCAAGCTCAACGTTACGGCTGGTTTCAGAGCGCAGCGTTCCCAAGGCAGCATCCGTAGCGCCACCGCTTGTGGCACGGGTGTCATATATTTCATCCAGAACCGGAAGACGTTCGGTATAGGACGCAGACCCGAAGGCCGCCCAGCCATTATCAAACGCATAGTGAAGCGCAAGGTTCGCTGCATATGCCGTATCAGAGGTTTCGTCGATTGTCGGAACAAGCGGCCCTGGCGTCATTTTCTGATGATCCGCGCGCAGGCCGGCAATAATGGTGAACCGGTCATCGAACACCAGTTCGTTCTGCGCGTAGATGCTTGTCGTTCTTGCCGTTCCTTCAGGATGGTAAGAAAAACCAGCCCCGCCGGTAATTTGTTCCGCACGACGATCCTGTTCTGCAATCGAGAAACCCGCTGTCAGATAGTTTTCGAAGTTGGCGCCTGACCATTCTGCCTGGTTTTCAAGTTTTAGTGTAACCGTTTCATAGGCATAATCAGCCGGCGGGATAAACGTACCCTGAGCATCCTCCATATCAACTGCAGTCTCAGAATAAGAAAGCTGTGCGTCCAGGTTGATCAGACCGTTGTCTTCGGGATTAAAATTATACAGGAAGATTGCGGTGCTGTCCTGAATATCCCGATCCACAGTACCCCAGGTCGTGGTCGCATCTACCAGATTATACGGCTGATCATTGATGGATGAATCATCGCGCAGATAAGACACTTCGACAGAGTGCGCGCCACCAAAGCTGTAGGCAGCCTTTGCCAGAAGCCCACGAGAAACACCTTCTGTCCCATGTAAAGGCGTGCCATTTCCGTTTTCCGCAATGTCAGAGTCACGCCAAGTGTAACCAAAAAGCGCCTCAAACTGGTCATTCGGCGCAAAGGCCAGAAGCGAACTGGATAGGCGCCCGTTCCCATTGTCGCTGAACTGCAGGCGCTGTCGAAGTGCAAAGGTGTCACCTTCTTCTTCAATCACATCTGAGGCGTCCACAGTTTCCATCGCAATCACACCTGCAATGGCACCTGAACCATAAAGCGTAGAGGACGACGGGCCGCGCAGGACTTCTACGCGCTTCAGGAATTCCGGCTCAGAAAAGAGCGATCCCATGCGATACTGTTCATAATATTTACCAACGCCATCAATCTGCATGATGATACGTGGTTCATCTGCGGATCCACCGCCGCCAATGCCACGAATGTTAAAGCTTTCGCCCCAGCGGCTTTCAGAACCGACGGTTGTCACACCCGGGATGCGTTCCAGCACATCACCAACTGTCGTTGCCTGTTCACGATCGATATCGTCCTGATTCAGCACAGTCACAGCCTGTGGCACGTCAATTGCCACGCGTTCAGAACCTGCGCCAAATACCAAGCGCCCCAGCATTGTGAAGAAACCCTGTTCCTGTGGAACGGTTTCCTGTGCGAATGCTGGAACTGCAAGTACAGCGGTTAATACGCCTGCAAGCGTGGTGCTTGTAAGCAGTCTCATTTTATTTGAAGCATGTCGGTGCATGGTCTTCCCCTCATCCATTTTTGCGTCGGGCTGGCATGCAAAGGCAGGCTGGCGTGTGATCCCGTCGCCGGATGTTTCCCGGAGAAGTCGATGCGTTCGATAATGAACTTGACTAAAACTGTCAACTAATGAAAAACACGGCTGTGACGAAAAATACAACACGCTCCAGCAACGGGTGATTTGCCCCTTCGCCAGACAAAGCCACATCCGGGAAGCTTTGAAATGCTGGACGAAATCAAACCCACCGCCGCTGAAATACGTGCTGCGCGCAGTGAAAACCCGCAAAGCCGCGAACGTGATTTTGCAGATAATCTTGGAATCAGTGAGGCAGAGTTTGTTGCCGCATACACGGGAGAGCATGATGGGCAACGCGTGACGCGTATCTCTGCCATGCCAGATGATATTATCGGTGCCGCAAAGAAATTGGGCGAGGTTCTGGCCCTGACCCGCAATGAAAGTTGTGTAATTGAACGGGTTGGTACCTATGATGACTGGCATGATGGTGCACATGCATCGATGGTGCTGGGGCCTGATGTTGACTTGCGCATCTTCGGCAAGTTCTGGACCCATGGGTTCGCGGTGGAGAAACCCGGTGAAAATGGCCCGCGCCGTAGTCTTCAGATCTTTGGAAGCACGGGCATGGCCGTACATAAGATCCATTTGCGTGAGGACAGCAATCATGACCTATGGGGCGCAATTGTTGCAGAGCTGAAGCTTGCAGATCAGGAGAGCCCGATTGAGATCCGCAGCAAGGGTGTGCCTGAAATGCCTAAGGCGGATCCGGACAAGGCCGATAAACTGCGTGCGGAATGGGATGCGATGACGGATACGCATCAATTTGGGCGGATTGTGTCCCAACTGAAGATGAACCGTCTTGGTGCGTATCGGATCGCCGGTGCCCCCTATGTGCGTTTGGTCGAAAATGACAGTGTGTCTAAAGCACTGGAATTGGTGTCTGCGAAAGATGCCCATGTGATGATCTTTGTTGGCAACCGCGGCTGTATTCAGATCCACGGCGGAGCTGCGAAAAATCTGAAACGCATGGGGCCATGGTTCAACGTGTTGGACCCACGTTTTGACATGCATCTGCGGGAAGACCATGTGGCTGAAGTTTATGTTGTGACCAAGCCAACGAAACGTGGGCCCGCTGTTTCCTTGGAAGCTTTTGATGCCGAGGGACGGATCATTCTGCAGATCTTCCCGGATCGTCGCATCGATGAAAATATGGTGACGCTGTGGAATGACATCGTTGCAGAGCTGCAGAATGCGGAGACAGGTCAATGACGCGTCTGTATTCAGCAATTGCCGCGATCTTTATAGCTTTTCCGGCGCAGGCACAGGAAAGCTATCCTGATGCAAATCGTATTGCATCAGTCGGAGGTGCGGTGACTGAAATCATCTATGCGTTGGGCGAGGGGCATCGATTGGTTGCCCGGGATACAACGTCGGTCTATCCGCCTGCGGTGCATGATCTGCCGGATGTGGGCTATATGCGGCGGCTGTCGCCGGAAGGTGTGCTTTCTGTAAATCCCGATCTGGTACTGACGGAACCCGGATCCGGCCCGCAGGAAACGATTGAACTGTTGACCGAAGCTGGCGTGCCCTTTGTGCCCGTGCCGGGGGATTATTCGGCGCAGGGAATCCTAGACCGAATTACGGCGGTGTCTTTTGCTTTGGATGTGCCTGAGAAAGGGAACGCACTGGCGGAACGTATCGGTGGCGAGTTGGCAAAAGTGGAAGCTATGGCCGCTGCACGGGCTGGGGGCGCAAAGCCCCGCGTTCTGTTTGTGCTGTCTATGCCTGGGGGGCGTTTGAATGTTGGCGGGCTACAGACCCGCGGGGATGGCATTATCCAGATGGCAGGTGCGGAAAACGCCATTCAGGATTTCGAACAATACCGCATTCTTGCGGATGAGGCGGTGATTGACCTTGCCCCTGATGCGATCCTGATGATGGCACCACGTGGAGATCACAGTCTTGCCACTGAAGAAGTATTGGCCCATCCGGCAGTCGCTTTGACGCCCGCAGGACAAAACAAACGCATTATCCGTATTGATGGCACGCTTTTGCTGGGCTTTGGACCACGCACAAGCGAAGGCGTTCAGCTGTTGGCGGATGCGCTTTATCGCGAAGAAGAGGGCTGAAGATGTCGATGCTGACTGATGCAGCAGACGCTGTTTCCGCACCTGTCCCCCCGGTGCGGGACAGATCGCATTTTGCCCGTCAAATGGGATTTATCCTTGCTGGGGTTCTGGTGGTTACGGGTTTTTTCAGCCTGACGACGGGGGCAGCGGGCACATCTGTTTTTGAAGCGCTTTCTGCTGTGATCAATGGCGAAGATGTCAGTCTGAGAGACAAAGTCGTGCTGATGGATATTCGCTTGCCACGCATGGTGATGGGGATCTTGGTTGGCGCATCTTTGGCCGTGTCTGGCGCCCTGATGCAGGGGTTGTTTCGCAATCCCTTGGCAGATCCCGGCCTTGTCGGTGTCAGTGCGGGTGCCGCACTTGCGGCGGTCAGTATTATCGTGCTGTCTGCCTATTTGCCTGCGCTTTTGACGGATTTTCTGGGATATTACATTGTACCTGCTGGCGCGTTTCTGGGCGGCTGGGGATCAACCCTGATTTTGTACCGTGTGGCGACACGCCAGGGACAGACATCGGTTGCGACCATGCTGCTTGCCGGGATTGCGCTGGGGGCGCTTGCGGGGGCGATCGGGGGTATTTTGACCTATAAGGCAAATGATGCGCAGCTGCGGGATCTGACATTCTGGGGCATGGGATCATTGGCGGGTGCGACCTGGTCGAAGGTTTTTGCCGCTGCGCCCATCATATTGCTGGCGCTTTCTGCGGCACCGTTTCTGGGAAAGGGTCTGAATGGGCTGGCGTTGGGCGAGGCGGCTGCCAGTCATATCGGGATCAATGTGCAGAGGGTGAAAAACCTGTCGATCCTTTCGGTTGCCGCAGCGACCGGGGCGGCTGTGGCTGTGTCCGGGGGGATTGGATTTATTGGCATTGTTGTGCCGCATCTGCTGCGTCTCTCAATCGGGCCGGATCACCGTTATCTTCTGCCGAATGCGGCGCTTCTGGGCGCGATCCTTTTGTTGATTGCTGATATGATCAGCCGGATCGTGATTGCCCCTGCTGAGCTGCCCATTGGAATTGTAACTGCCGTGCTGGGTGCACCTGTTTTTCTGTGGATTTTGCTGCGCCGTCGGGGCGTATTGGATATGTGAACGATGCTAAAAGCAGACAATGTAAAGCTATCAATCGGGCGAAAACAAATCTTGAAGGGTGTTGATGTTCAGGCCCGTGCGGGGAAGTTTACGGCTATTGTCGGGCCGAATGGGTGTGGGAAAACAACCTTGTTGCGGGCAATCACTGGGGATCTTCCGTATAGTGGGCGGATTGGGCTGAATGGCCGTGATTTATCTGACGTATCCTTGGCAGATCAGGCGCTTATGCGGGGGGTTCTGGCACAATCAACCCCGCTTTCGTTTCCATTTACGGTGATTGAAGTGGTGCGCATGGGGCTTATGGCGGGAACGGCGGCGGCGGATGCGGTTTTGCGGCAAAACCTGCCCCTTCAAACCCTGAGACAGGTTGATCTGATGGGTTATGAAAATCGGTTCTACCAGGAGCTTTCAGGCGGGGAACAGCAACGTGTGCAGTTGGCACGTGTGCTGTGTCAGATGTGGGATGCCACCCGGGATGATCAGCCGTGTTGGTTGTTTCTGGATGAACCTGTTTCAAGTCTTGATATTGCCCACCAGAATGAGGTGATGCAGATCGCCCGCGATTTCGCAGCACGGGGCGGGGGGGTGATTGCGGTGATGCATGATCTGAATCTGACGGCGGCTTTTGCTGATCATGTGGTGATGATGCGTGACGGGCAGGTTGTGGCCAGCGGAGACGTACAGCAGGTTTATACAAGCGAAAACCTGTCCTCAGCATATGGCTGCCGGATTGATTTGAGCGTACCGGTTTCTGCGACCGCGCCGGTCATTCACCCTGGCGTTGTTGTAAATGCGTAAAGAAGGTTGTGTCTTATAGACGTAGCTGCAAGCCTGTGAACAGGTGAGTAAAGAGTGGAGCGCGCATGAGACGACCTCAGTTTGAAGAGCTGTCAGAGGAACAGCAGCTGAACTTTGGCAATGGTATCGGCCCCTTTTGGTTGCCAGAGAAAATTCGGGATTTTGTCACAAAATCCGCCAGCTGGTTTTTCAAAAGCGCAAGTTGGCGGCATCATGATTTTGGCTATGCCGTGGGTGGGGATCGCTGGGATCGTGCGCGCTGTGATTGGAAGTTCTATGCCGCAATGATGAAAGACGCCTTTTGTCAGAAATACGTTCTGATCACCCTCTGGCCCGCGTTATTTCTTGCGACAGCATTTTATGTTGCTGTGCGCCTTGGGGGGCAGATGGGGTCTTTCGAATATCGCAAATGTTATGCGAGCCTGCAGGAGATCATCGATACCTATACGTAAGGTGATGGGTGCGACAGAAATAACTTACTAAAATAATCAGATTGCTATTCCTGATTTTTTTAGTAAGTTATGCCAGAATCTTATCTGGCTGTGATTTTGCGGCCTATCTGAAAAACAGGGACATATGATGAAATCTCTTATTCTAGCAACTTCAGCGCTTGCACTGACGGCCGGAGCCGCATTTGCCGATGGTCATGGCGTCAGCAAAACCGACGTTCTGACAAACTATGCCAACATTGCACATGCGAAGTATGAAGACAGCCTGACAACTGCCCGTGCATTGGGTCTGGCTGTGGATGCGCTGATTGCTGATGCGTCTGCAGAAAACCTAGAAGCTGCGAAAGAAGCTTGGCTTGCTGCCCGTGTTCCATATCAGCAGACTGAAGTGTTCCGTTTCGGCAATGCTGCGGTGGATGATTGGGAAGGCAAAGTAAATGCTTGGCCACTGGACGAAGGCCTGATTGACTATGTTGGTACGTCTTACGGTGGTCCGACAGATGAGAACGAACTGGCGGCGTTGAACGTGATTGCGAACCCTGCTTTCTCACTTTCTGGTGCCGAGATTGACGCGTCTTCTATCACGCCTGCACTGCTGGAAGGCACCCTGCATGAAGCAGACGGCGTCGAAGCAAATGTTGCAACCGGTTACCACGCGATTGAATTTCTACTGTGGGGCCAAGATAACAATGGCACCGATCACGGCGCTGGCGATCGGTCTTGGACTGACTATGCCGCGGGCGAAGATTGCACCAACGGCAATTGTGACCGTCGCGGTGAATATCTGAAAGCGGCGACCGACCTGCTGATCTCTGATCTTGAATTCATGACTGCGGAATGGGCTGATGGCGGCGAAGCACGTGGCACGGTTCTGGGGAATGAAGATGCGGGCATCGTTGCGATGCTGACCGGCATGGGTTCCTTGTCTTACGGCGAACAAGCGGGCGAGCGCATGAAGCTTGGCGTTCTGCTGAACGACCCTGAGGAAGAGCATGACTGTTTCTCTGACAACACCCACAACAGCCATTATTACGATGGTCTGGGTGTGCAGAACGTATATCTGGGTGAATATATCCGTGTGAACGGCGAACTGGTGTCCGGTGCGTCCCTGGCGGATCTTGTGTCCCACGAAGATGCAGCTCTGGATGCTGAGATGCAGTCCAAACTGTCCACCACGATGCTGGCTTTGGGTCGCATCAAGACCGCTGCAGAGGCCGGTTTCTCTTATGACCAAATGCTGGCACAGGGCAATGAAGCCGGTGAAGCGCTGATCATGGGCGGTGTGAATGGCCTGGTGGATCAGACCAAATCGATTGAACGCGTTGTTGCGGCCCTGGGGCTGGACGGGATTGAATTCGAAGGTTCTGACTCCCTCGACAACCCAGGTGCGGTTTTCGAATAAAACAAACGGGCAGGGGGTGTTTTGCCCCTTGCCCACCCTTGGCCGTCTGTCCATATCAGGCACAAACGCTGTGGCTTGCGCGAGGTTACAGCCAGACAGAAAAGCGATACCAATGCCCCGATACAGGATGCCAGTGCCCGTGCGAAACATGCCGGTTACAGCCCTGAGCGTTGCAACAACAGCCATGCTCATCAGCGCAGTTTCATCCGCCTTTGCAGGCGTTACAGATGAACCTCATCTCAAAATCATTCCTCGGACAGAAGCCGAAGCTGCGCGTATCAGCCGTGTAACCCGGCCCACCACAGATTTCAGTGCGGTCGGGCCGTTTGAGGTCAATTCTGCCGGGGCTGCCACGGTGCGTGCGCGCCGCGATGCGCATGCATTTTCGCAATCCTCTGCCAATATGCCGTTTGAGGATGAACTGACCTTTAAGATTGGCAATGGTTTTTTCCGTAAGATTTGGGTGTCGTCGCCCGCGTCGACCCTAGCGTCAGATGGGCTTGGACCGCTTTACAATGCGCGATCCTGCCAGCGTTGCCATCTGAAAGATGGACGTGGGCACCCCCCGGAAGCAGGCGAAGACAACAATGTTTCAATCTTTCTGCGCACGTCCATTCCTGCGCCAGAGGGATATGAGTTGCCCGAAGGGATGGCGGAAATTGAAGGCTATCTTGCGACCTTGCCTGAGCCGACCTATGGCAGTCAGTTGCAGGATCTGGCCTTGCCGGGGCATGACCCGGAAATCCGGCTTGAGATTGCCTATGAGGAACGCGAGGTTCAGCTGAAGGGCGAGACCGTCAGCCTACGCGTGCCGACCTATACCCCCGCTGACCCAGCCTATGGGGCTTTCCATCCGGACGCCATGTTCAGCCCGCGCATCGCCCCGCAGATGATCGGACTAGGCCTGCTGGAAGCGATCCCGGCGACGGATATTCTGGCCAATGCTGATCCGGATGATCTGGACGGGGACGGTGTCTCTGGCCGTCCCAATATTGTCTGGTCCCGCGAATTTGACATGCCCATGCTGGGGCGTTTTGGCCTGAAGGCGGGCACGGCGACGGTGAACGAACAATCCGCCGGGGCCTTTGCCGGTGACATCGGCATTTCCAACCCTCTGTTTCCGGGGGGCTGGGGGGAATGCACCGAAGCACAGCAACACTGCCGCGACGCCGTGCATGGC
Source organism: Halocynthiibacter sp. (assembly GCF_049608145.1). Taxonomy (NCBI): domain Bacteria; kingdom Pseudomonadati; phylum Pseudomonadota; class Alphaproteobacteria; order Rhodobacterales; family Paracoccaceae; genus Halocynthiibacter; species Halocynthiibacter sp. The sequence continues at coordinate 3,018 of NZ_JBMYXF010000020.1, read as the reverse complement.
GAGGAACCTGACAATCGCGAGAATCTTGAGGTTGATACAGAAGGTCTGGAACTGGTCACCTTCTACAGTCGCAACCTAGGTGTGCCTGCCCGGCGTAATGTCGATGCGCCAGAGGTTCTGCGCGGCAAGCAAGTGTTTTACGAAACTGGATGCATCGCCTGTCATACACCTGCTTTTGTGACCCACCGTCTGGAAAATTCGGTCGAACAAAGCTTTCAGCTGATCTGGCCGTATTCTGATATGCTGCTGCACGACATGGGGGACGGATTGGCGGACAATCGCCCCGAAGCCCGCGCGAATGGACAGGAATGGCGCACGCCTCCATTGTGGGGGATTGGCTTGACGCGCCAAGTTTCTGGGCACACATACTTTCTGCATGATGGTCGGGCGCGGTCCCTGCTGGAAGCGATTCTTTGGCATGGGGGCGAAGCGCAGAACATGCGGGATGCTGTGGTTGCCATGGAACCAGCTATGCGTGCGGATCTGATCGCATTTTTAGAAAGCCTGTGAGCCCCGGGGATCGCGGTGGGCAGCGGGTAGATATGAAGGATTGGCCATGCGCCGTATTTTAAAACCTGCTTTGTTTGGCATTCTGATGCTGCTGCCTTTGGGCGCGCAGGCGGATATGAGATCTGTTATTGAACATACAGTGCAGGACCAGATCCTGCCTGGTTATCAGGCACTACACAATCATGCGCAGTCGCTGCAGCTTGCGACCGAAAGCCATTGTGCGGCGGCGGATCCGGATTTGCGGACTGCCTGGGGTGGGATGATGGATGCCTGGACCCGTGTCAGTCACCTGCGTTTTGGCCCTTCTGAAGTGGATGGGCGGGCTTTTGCGATTGCATTCTGGCCAGATCCCCGTAGCAAAACTGCAAAGGCTTTGAACCAGCTTATGGCTGATCTTGACCCGGCTGTGGCTAATCCAGAAACCTTTGAAGAGGTGTCGGTTGCCGCACGCGGTCTATATGCACTTGAATTCATGCTTTATGATCCTGCTTTTACGGAACAGGCCACACCGGAATATCGCTGTGCATTGATCCGGGCCATTGCAACCGGTTTGGTGGACAGCAGTGCCGTGATCCTAAGCGAATGGGGGGATGGGTATGCAGACATTCTGCTGAACCCGGCAGAAGATGGGGCCTATCGCAGCGAAGAAGAAGTATTCCAAGAGCTGTTCAAAGCCTTGTCGACAGGGCTGCAATTTACGGCTGAAACCCGGGTCGGTCGCCCGCTTGGCACATTTGATCGACCACGTCCGCGCCGGGCCGAGCTGCGACGTTCGGAACGATCCCGGCATCAGGTGATTGTAGCGCTGGAAGAACTGTCTGAATTGGCTGCGGGCTTGTCAGCAGACCACCCGGAAATTGCGAAACGGTTTGCGGCTGGTTTTGAGGAGGCGATTTTACTGGCCGCGGATCCGGATGATCCCGTGTTTGCATCCGTGTCTGATATTTCGGGCCGCCTAAAGGTGGAAATCCTGCAGCAATCGATTGAGCGTCTGCGTGAAATTTTGGTCATGGAGTTGGGGCCAGCCATAGGGGTTGGCGTGGGCTTTAATGCGCTTGACGGGGACTGACCCAATGAAGTCAACACGGCGTGGATTTCTGACCGGGCTTTTGGCGGCCGGAGCTGTTCCATCTGCAACCTGGGCCGACGCCGGGAACCCAACCTGGCTTTCTGCTGCGCGGAATAGAGACGGAAACTATGTGTTGGCAGGGCTTGCTTCTGATGACTCGCAGCGTTTCAGTATTGCGCTGCCTGGTCGGGGCCACGCAGCGACGGCCCATCCCACACGACCCGAGGCTATCGCATTTGCGCGTCGTCCGGGGACGTTCGCGCTTGTTATTGATTGTGCCGCCGGAAGGGAAATTGCACGTCTTGAAGCGCCAGATGGGCGACATTTTTACGGGCATGGGGTGTTTTCCAAAGATGGCAATCTGCTGTTCACGCCGGAAAATGATTATGACAACGGGGTCGGGATAATTGGTGTTTGGGACCGTGCCGCACATTGGGCACGTGTGGGTGAATTTTCGTCTGGCGGCACTGGCCCGCATGAGATTATCCGTCTGCCAGATCAGGATATCCTTGTGGTCGCCAATGGTGGGATCGAAACCCACCCAGATACGGGCCGTGCAAAGTTGAACATCCCCGATATGCGCCCCAATCTTAGTTATCTTTCAACCACGGGCCAGATACTTGATCAGGTGGAACCTGAGGAAACAGAATATATGAATTCGTTGCGCCACTTGGCGGTGCGTGCGGATGGGTTGGTGGCCTGTGCTTTGCAGTGGCAGGGCGAACGTTTTGCCGCGCCGCCATTACTTGCGTTGCACAGGCAGGGGGAGGCGTTGAATTTTGCGCAGGCAACTGAGGCGCAGCATCAGCAGATGCATGGGTATGGGGGATCGGTCAGTTTTTCCGGTGATGGTTCCCAAATTGCAGTGACGTCTCCCCGCGGTGGTGTTCTTCAGGTTTTTGATGCGGATGGTGCTTTTTACCACCAACACCACTTGCCAGATGTCTGCGGCGTTGCGCCGGATAGGCAGGGAGGTTTTCTTGTGACGGCTGGAACTGGTGATATTGCCCGGGTTCAGGGTACTGATTTGCAAATAGTTTCCCGACATGGCGTGCAGTGGGATAATCATTTGGTACCTGTGTGACAGTTTGCGGTAGCATGAGGGTGTTGTTTGTATTTTATTTACATTTATCTTCCAGAAATCAAAAAAACCGCTTGTGGCCGTCGGAAAGCTAGACTAAATCAAACTCAATTGACGCGGGATGGAGCAGCCCGGTAGCTCGTCAGGCTCATAACCTGAAGGTCGTAGGTTCAAATCCTACTCCCGCAACCATCGAAGACGAAGCCCCGTAGCACATGCTGCGGGGCTTCGTTCTTTCTGGCTTACCATTTCCATAATCGCACCCAGTTGACCGTGTAGTTCAACGTCAAAGTCAAGATTTGTTGGTATGAATAGCCCCTAGTTTCCTAGACACCTTCTTGTTTCATATTTCGTTGTC